>DATDEV010000354.1:0-3996 GCA_036522995.1 Polyangiaceae bacterium | reverse complement strand
CAGGCGCAGTTGGCGCAGTGTCGAGTGAGCACCGAGCGCGTGCTCGTCGCCCGCAGGGGTGCGCACGAACAGCGTGTCTCGCTCGCTTTCGGAGTCACCGCTGCGCAGGTAGAAGAACCAGAACGGGTCGCGCAGCGGGTCGAGACCCCGGCTGTGCAGGGCTGGCACGAGCTTGATTGCTTCCGGATTGGCGTCGAACGGCAGCGTGAACGTGCTGCCGCTCGTTTCGTGAATCGCCACCAGTTTGCCGCCCCCGCAAGGCGAACGCACCGTGACCCAACCTCCACCCTGGCTTGCCAGCGAGCAGGCATCGCTCACGAGCAACTTGTCCTCGAGCACCGCTGAGCTCGCCTTGCTGGCGGCAATGCGGTGGACACCATCGGCGTCCAGGTAGAAGAGGCTCTTGCCCGTACGCAACATGGAACCAACGTCGGTCCCGAACGTGCCCTGCGACGTCCAGGTGGAGTCGAACAGGGTCACGCTGCCCTTCGCGCTGACCGCAAAGCGTTTGCCGAATACGCGGCTGGTCACCCGGGTCACCTCGTCGGCGAGCAACTCCTGGCTTCCGGTTTCCGGCGTGGCGAGCCACAGGTCGCTGCCTGCCCACACCACCAGGCTGTGCTCCGTTTCTCCGACCGGCAGCCGGGCTTCGTCGAAGGTCAGGGAGTAGCGCTGACACGCCGCGTCGGCGAAGCGCAGAGTGCCAGTGCGGGTGTCTTCCTCGAAGTAAGCCAGCAGCGGCGTGTTGCGGCTCGGTTCGCGCGTCGAGCTGTAGCGAACCACCCTCGGTATTTCACACGGATGAGGATCCGCGTAGCGCATGGCAACTAGCTTGCCGGTATCATCGTCCGCCTCACGCGCGACCAGGTACAGGTCCGTACCGGCGACCAAGCCCAGCTCGCGATAGTTGCCGCTCACCAGACGCAGCCCAGGCGACGCGAGATGCGTACTTTGTTCGGGAAAAAGCGAATCGCCCGCGTCCTTGTAACCCTGCACGATGTCGCACCCCGCGCCCGCCGTCGCGAGCACGCCAGCGACGACGACGCGCGAGACCGAGCCAGCTCGCACCCGCGGCCGGAGAGCCTGGCTCGATTTCGGGTCGTGCGGGACGAGCTTCATGGTGGTACCAGTATGGGGTCAGGCGCAGGGGTGCGCTGGGCCTCAATGCTCAATCGGGTCAGGTTCTCGTGGGTCGCGCGGCTGCTAGTACTAGCCACGCTTCTCGTCACCGCGCAACTCCGCGCTCAAACGCAAGCAGCGCCTCCTGCGTCGTCATCGGTTGGGGCCCCGCCAGCCAAGCTGGTGGTCACACCACCGAAGGCGCTCTCCACGCCGCTCGCCTACCCCGAAGGCGGGAGCGGCCTCGCGACGGTCCAGCTCGAGCTCACCATCGATCGTGAGGGCGGGGTCGTCGATGCCCGCGCGCTCGCGGGTGAAGCCCCCTTTCGGGATGCCGCGCTCGCCGCCGCTCAAGGCTGGCGCTTCGCGCCCGCGCAGCGCGACGGTCGTCCCATCTCCGCTCGCATTCTGTACTTGGTGCAGTTCACACCGCCAGCAGCGGAGCCGGAGCCCGAGCCGCCGGCGTCGACCGCCGGGACGCCGGCAGCGCCGGCCGAGAGCAAGCCGCCACCGAAACCGAGCCCGCCGCCGGTCGAAATCGTCGTCGAGGGCGAGCGACCCCCGCCCGGTTCCGTCACCCTGACGCGCCAAGAAGCGCAGGCGATTCCAGGGACTTTTGGCGATCCATTGCGAGCGATCGAGGCGCAGCCCGGCGTGGTGCCGATCGTTTCGGGGCTGCCGGCATTCTTCATTCGCGGCGCGCCCCCCTCCAACGTCGGGTTCTTTTTCGACGGCGTGGAGATCCCCCTGCTCTATCACGCGTTCTTCGGCCCGTCGGTGCTGCACCCAGGGTTCATCGACTCCATCGAGTTCTACCCAGGCTCCGCGCCGGCCCAGCACGGCCGCTTCGCCGGTCCGATCGTGGCTGTGAGCGCACGCCCGCTGCAATGCCGACCCACGGGCGAGGCCAACGTCCGGCTGATCGATGCCGGCGGCCTGATCGAAAGCGGGCCGCTCGCCGACAGCCATGAATGCGGGAGCAGTGGAGCTCGAGTCGGCGGTCGCTATTCCTACGCCGGCCTGGTGCTTTCGCTGCTCAGCAACGTCGAGCTCAACTACTGGGACTATCAAGCGCAGGCCAGCTACCCAATCGGGAAGGACGATACGCTCAGCGTCCTCGCGTTCGGCGCCTACGATCTATTTCGCTCGCCGGAGGCCACCGCCAACAGTGGTGCCGAGCTCACCTTTCACCGCGTCGACGTACGCTGGGATCGCAGGCTCGGAAGCGACACGACGCTGCGCGTGGCCTTGACCGGTGGCGCCGATCGAACGGCTGGCGCCAACGCTCCACCCAGCGTCGTCAGCGATGAATCGCTGCGCCTGCGCAGCGAGCTTACCCGGCGCTTCGGGGCCCACACCACCTTGCAGGCGGGGCTCGACACGCGAGTCGACCGCTTCGGGCTCGAGGCCAACCGTCGCAGCTTCAACTACCCCGACTATTCACGGCTTTTTCCGGACCGCATCGAGACCGTCGCGGGCGGCTACCTCGCTCTGCAGCTCGAGCCGGTGCCCGGCGTTCACATCTCCCCAGGTCTGAGAGCAGACGTGTACACCTCGCAGGGTGAGACAGTGGCGGGCATCGACCCGCGCGTATCCGCGGAGTTCGACGTCGGCCGCTCGCTGCGGCTCCAGCATTCGCTCGGCATCGCCCACCAGAGGCCGAGCTTCACCGCCCAGGTTCCTGGAGCCCAGGTGGCGGATCTCGCGAACGGGCTGCAGTGGGCCCTGCTCTGGAGCTCGGGCATGAAGCTCAAGCTGCCGCTGGATCTGCTTGCCTCCGCGAGCGTGTTTCAGTCGGCTTACTTCAACGTGCTCGATCCGCTCGGCGGCGGGCGCGACTTCACGATCGATCGCGCCGCGCTCGATCGGCGCGCCACGATTTCTGCGGCGGGCCTCGAGCTGCACCTCTCGCGTCCCGTGACGAAGCGCCTCGGAGGCTTCATCTCCTACACGCTCTCGCGCTCCATACAGTCGAGCGGCGATCAAACGTCGCCGTCGGGCTTCGACCGCACGCATGTCTTGCAAGCGGCGCTGAGCTACGCGGTTGGGTCGGGCTTTCGCCTCGGGGCGCGCACGGTGCTGTACTCCGGCGTGCCGGAGCTGAACCTCGAAGGCTCGCCTCACTTTACGACCGACCGGCGCGGCACACCCTTCTTCCGCCTCGACCTGCGCGCAGAGAAGCGCTTTCGCCTCGGCCAGAGCGGCTACTGGGGCCTGATTGCCGAAATCCTCAACGCGACCTCGACCAAAGAGGTCGTACGCCTCGACTGCGGCGAAGTCTGCCGCGAGCGCACCGCCGGCCCCGTCGTCCTACCGAGCGTCGGCATCGAAGCCGGATTTTGAGGAGCCCTCGAGAGCAGGGCGCGTCAGCCGCTGCCGCCCTGGCCACCGGCTCCGCCCTGCCCGCCCGCGCCACCGACATCGCACAGGTGTTCGGGGCTGCCCATCGTTGCGCACGGGCTGCCCCACGCGCTCGGGCACTCTTCTGCGACGTCCGTTGCCGTAAGGACGCCGACGAGCTCACCTTGTGAGTCGAAGGAAAAGTATTGGGAGTAGTAATCGACGCCATTCATCTTGTCGCCCCACTGCTCGACTACGACGCCCCCGCAATCTGAAGCATAGCGATCGACCCCGCTCTGCGACCCGCACAAGGTATCGAGGTCGAAGTCGTCCGGACTCGTCGGACACTGCTGCGGCACCAGCCTGCTCTCCAGCCAATCGCAATACTCACTGAGCGGCTTGGGCTGGCAGGCGGCGCCGCCCTGACCACTCCCGGATGCGCCGACAGGGTCACCCCCTTCGCCTCCCTCACCGCCGGACGTGTGCGCGCCTTGGCCCCCTTCGCCCGCGCCAGCATCGCCCCCAGAACCCACCGGA
>DATDEV010000353.1:0-7842 GCA_036522995.1 Polyangiaceae bacterium | reverse complement strand
CTTGGCTTGCATCGCGAGCGGCATCTCGCCAATCTCGTCGAGAAGCACGGTTCCGCCGTTGGCCTCGACGAACAAACCGGAACGGTTCGAGCGGGCGTCCGTAAAGGCGCCGCGAACATGACCAAACAGCTCGCTTTCGAGCAGATTTTCCGGCACCGCAGCACAGTTGATGGCCAGAAACGGCCCCGTCCTACCGCTGCGCTCGTGTAGCGCGCGCGCGACCAGCTCCTTGCCCGTGCCGCTCTCGCCCGTGATCAGGACGCTGGTATCGCTCTCCGCGACGCGCGTGATCAGGTTGGCCACGAGCCGCATCGCATCGCTGGTGCCCATGGCAGTGGATAGCGCGTCGTCTTCTACCCGACTGCGCAGACGCTTCAGCTCGCTGCTGAGCGAACGATCCTGGATGGCGCGCTTTAGCGTGAGCTCCAGAGCGTCCATCGAGATAGGCTTCGTGACGAAGTCGTACGCACCCGCGCGAATGGCGGCCACGGCATGGTCCACGGTGCCAAATCCAGTCATGACGACCACCGACAGGTCGGGTCGCCTTGCGAGAGCCTCTCGGCACAGGTCGAGTCCGCTCTTGCCCTCCATGTGGACATCGACCAACAGAATCGAGTAGTCGGCGATGTCCAGCTCGGTCAGGGCCTCCTCAGGCGTCAACCGCCAAGTAACGGCGTAGCCACGCTGCGCCAGGCTCGCTTGCGTGACCTCACACATCTCCCGATCGTCGTCGACCACGAGAACGCGCGGGCCGCTGCCGATCGCTGCCGTGTGCGGTTCCTGAAACTGGTGCAAATTGATCGCGGTGGCGGACATTGCGCCTCGCTATGCACTTAGCGAGCCAGCACGAGCCGCCCGCAAAAAGTGGCCTGTTCCTCCGGGCAAGCCGCTGAGCAAGGGACAATAGACGACAGCAGCCAGCCCGCCGAGGCGAAGTGCCACGATAGGGCCAACCCGGTTCGGGCAGCCGGCGGCGAGGGACACCACCCACCTGCGCGGGCAACCGATTCCTCTCGCTGCTCACGGCACCATGCCTTCCTTCCTGGCACACCAGTTGCTGAGGGCCGGGACATGAAAACAACCCTGCTGACGAAGCGCTGGCGTTGATCTCGCGGCTCAAGCAAAGCCTGCGCGCGGTGTTCAGGCGACACCCGCGCCTGATCTTTGCGGCACTGCCCGTGCTGTGTCTCGTGGGGTTGGCGGCCTGGTGGTTCGCGCAATCTCGCCAGCGACCCGATGCAGAAGCATTCCAGCTGCGCATCTCTCCGCCCTCATACGGCGAAGGATTTGCGCTCGCGCTCTATCAAAGCCTGGGGGTTCGGCTCACGGGCGGACACGCCCTGACTCTGTTGCCCAATGGCACCGTGTTCGACGCGCTCGTTCAGCAAATTGACGGAGCCAAGAGCTCGGTCAACATCGCCATGTATATCTGGGAGAAGGGCGCGGCCTCCGATCGCGTGCTGAGCGCCTTGATTGGACGCGCCAAGGCCGGAGTGCGCTGCCGCATCCTGGTCGACGACGTGGGCAGCCCCGATTTCCTGGAGACGGTGGCACCACCACTACTCGCGGTTGGCTGCGAAGTGCGCGTCTTCCGACCCACCTCCGGTGAGGAGAAGCTAGCCAGGAGCCACCGCAAGCTCGTCATCGTGGATGGCGCCAGCGCTATCACAGGCGGTTTCGGCATCCGGGACACCTGGCTGGGCGATGGCATCCACGGTGACTCCTGGCGCGATACGAGTGTCGCGTTCACGGGGCCTGCCGTGAGCGGCGCTCAACAAGCTTTCGCAGAGAACTGGCAAGAGGCCGGCGGGAGCCTACTGCCCGCGGCGGCCTTCCCGACATTGGAAGTGGCGGGACGCGAGCAGGTTGCGAGTGAAGCGTCTGCGGATGTGCGCGCGGCGTTCATAGCCAGCTCACAGGGAGTGGTCACGCGGGCTGAGCGCCTGACCCAGCTCATGATCCTGGCTGCCACCCGTCGGCTATGGATTGCCAACGCTTACTTCGTTCCGTCTCACGGCATCCTGCAGCTCATCAAAGACAAGGCACGCGCCGGGGTGGACGTGCGTATTCTCGCTCCGGACAAGAACAGCGACTCGAAAACAGCGTTCGGCGCTCAGCACCTGGAATACGGGGAGCTCCTGGCTGAAGGCGTCAAGGTTTGGGAGTACACGTCCTCGATGATGCATGCCAAGACGATGATCGTGGACGATGAGCTGGCGCTGGTCGGCTCGATCAACTTGGACCCGCTGTCGCTGAATGAGCTCGAAGAGAACGCGCTGGTGATTCAAGACCGCGGCTTCGTACAAAAACTCGGTCAATTGTTCAGCGCGGATTGCTCCCGCTCCAAAGCAGCGTCGAAACCGGACTGACGCGCGCTGCGGATGCGGATGCGGACGCCGCGCGCGTGGCTACGTTTTTGCGCGCGGCTCGCTCGGGCTTCACTCGCTCAGATCGTGGCCACTCGTAGCGAATTGCCGCAGCAGCGCGTAAACGCGTGCTGGGTGCACCGTACTTGAGTAGTGGTAACCCATGGCTGCGAAGAAGAAGACGTCGAAGAAGCGAGCAAGCAAGGCGAAGGCTCCCGGCAAGAAGGCCGCAAAGAAGGTCGCCAAAACGGTGCTCGGCAGGCTTGCCCAGAAGGGCGCTCAGCTGATTCTCGACAGCGGCGTGCTCGGCAAGCTCCCGCCCAAGAAGGCCGCGAAGAAGAAGAAGACCCGCAAGGCCTGAGTGACCCCCGGACGCCGTGTAACAGGCGTCCATGTCGTGACGGCCCCGCGCGCCCGCTGCCTGACGCTAGCGGCGCTGGTTCAGGTGCGCGCGGACTTTGCTCGGGGTGGCGCCGACCATCTTCACGGCGGCGCGCAGCTGCGTCTCGGAGCAGGCCAGCTTGGTGCACCAGTACGTCACATCTTGAGCTTCGCTGACGTTGATGCGAGAGCGGTCTTTTACGGGGGCCGGCATACTTGACTCCTGAGGAGCAGGACCGAATGCCTGCTGCAAACCAGAACCCCACGGCCGCACTGCTATGTCAACTGCAGCCCGAAATCAGCGGGGCATATGGCCCAACCCATGACGGGGTCTGGCTTGCCGTGGCACATTGGGACGTGGCTTCGCTGCCCCGTTGACGTGTCGTGCGCGAGACCTAGGAGCCTTGAACCAACAGGAGGTTCTCATGGCATACGTCGACGGATTCGTGGTTCCGGTCCCGAAGGCCAACCTCTCCAAGTATCGGGAGTGGGCGCAGCTAGCGAGCAAGGTCTGGAAGGAGCACGGCGCGCTCGACTACAAAGAATGGGTGGCTGACGACGTGAAGCCCGGCAAGCTCACGTCCTTCCCTCAGAGCGTGAATCTCAAGGACGACGAGGTCGTCGTCTTCGCCTGGGCCGTTTACGAGTCCCGGCAGCAGCGTGACCAGATCATGGAAAAGATCATGCAGGATCCGCGCATGCAATCGGATCCCAAGGACTGGCCCTTCGACGGGCAGCGCATGATCTTCGGCGGCTTCGCACAGCTCGTGGGCTAGCGAGTCGCTCGATCGCCAACGCCTGAAGCCCGGCCCTGCCGCGGCCCTTGCCGTCACAGGCCAGAGTCAGTATTGCCAGGGCGATGCTCGGTTGCCGGGTAGCGTGCGCGTGCCTGGTGACCTGCTGCTCGGCGCTGGCATGGGTCGCTGCACCGACCACGGCGTGGGCGGAGGAGCGCGTGGCCGTTAGCCCGCCCACGAGCATCGTGGCGGGCGATCCGAGCGTGGTGGCACCGTCGCCGGGTGCGCGCGGCGATCTGGTGCTGCGCGCCATCTTGGCCGTCGACTACCTGCGCACGCCCCTGGCTTTGATCGCACCCAACCAGGAGGCGCAGGTCATCGTGGACGAGCAGCTCTGGCTCCACGCGGGTGTCGCGTTCTCGTTCCGTCACCGCTGGCTGGTGGCGCTCGACGTGCCGGTGCTGCTCCGAGAGCAAGGTGAGCCGAAGCTGCTGATCGAGGGGGTGTCGCCTGCTCCGGGCAAGGCCGGGCTCGGGGATCCGAGCCTTTCGCTGCGCGGGCGGGTGCTGGGCGAGCCCGATGGCTTTGCTTTGGGAGTCGGGATTCGCGCGTCGCTGCCGGTAGCAACCGAGGTGTATGCCGGCAGCCCTGGCCCGGTGATCGCCCCCTTCGTGGCGGCGGGTCACGACAGCTCCTTCTCTTTTTCGGCCTTCGCCTTGGGCCTCACCTGGCGGGAGGCGCAGACGCTTCCCGGCGCCGTCCCGACCCGCATCGGGTCGTCGCTCGACTTCGCGGTCGCGGGTGGAGTCGCGCTGGATGGGGCGAAGGCGACGCGCCTCGGACCCGAGCTGGCGCTGCGGACGACGTTCAGCAACGGCGCTCGCTTGTTCGATCCCCGAAGCACCGTCTGCGAGCTGCTCCTTCACCTCGAGCATCGGCTGTTCGGCAGTCCCTTGGAGCTCGGAGCGGCCTTTGGCCCCACCCTCGGCCAGGCTCCTGGCGCCGCCGACTACCGCATGCTGCTCAGTTTGGCTTTCTCGCCCGAAGAGCCCATTCCGCCGCGGGACGGAGACGACGACCGCGTGCCCGACGACACCGACATGTGCCCGAGCTTGCCTGGCGAGCGCTCCGAAGATCCGATGATGAACGGCTGCCCCGCGGTGCCCTCCGACGCGGATGGCGACGGCATCCCCGACACCATCGACGCCTGTCCACGCACACCGGGCGAGCCCAGCATCGTGCGCAAGCAGCACGGCTGTCCCAAGCCGCCACCAGCGCCGCCACCCAAGGTGCGGCTCGAGCAGACTAAAATCAGCATCGCCGAGCAGGTGCAATTCGAGACCGGTACCGCGCTGATTCGGGATGACAGCTCGGGGTTGCTGCAGCAGGTCGCCGACGTTTTCAAGCAGCATCCGGAGCTCGAAAGCTGCGAGGTGGCGGGGCACACGGACAATACCGGCAGCCCACAGCTCAACCACCAGCTGTCGGAAGCGCGCGCCCGGGCCGTGATGGATTGGCTGGTGGCCCATGGCGTCGAGCCGCAGCGCCTGACTGCGCGCGGTTACGGCGAGACGCGCCCTCTCGCCGACAACGCTTCCGAAGAGGGGCGCGCGAAGAACCGGCGCGTGGAGTTCTTGATCGTGCGGCGTGCCGCAGCCAAGCCGCTCGAGGAGCCAGCGCCATGAGCCTTCGGCATTGTGTGGTCTGGCTGCTCGTCATGCTCGCGCTCGCCCTAGCGCCGCGCGCGAACGCCGAGACGGGGCAGCCGAAGGGTCCACGCCTCCTGCACGCGCCCGCTGCCAGCAAGACCACCGAGCAGGGCGTCCTGACTCCCGTGCCCATCTCGGTCGAAATTCCGGACGATCTCCAGGCCCGGCGCGTGCTCCTGCACTATCACGTGTTCGGTGCTCGGGAGTGGCGCACGCTCGAGCTGCGCCGCGAGAACATGCGCTACGTGGGCGCCATCCCGTGCCTCGAGGTGAGCGAGATGACGAGCGAGATCCGCTACTACATTCGCGTTCACGACGCGGAGGGTGCGGTGATCGCTTTCAGCGGTACGCGCAGCAGTCCGTACCGGGTTGCCATCCATCACCCGAGCGCCCGTCCCGACTTGGCATCGGAAGCTCGCTGTCCAGATCCCGTCGAGTGCCCACCGGGGCTGCCGGGCTGCCCGAGCGAGGAGGTCGAGCGCATTCCCTGCGTGCGCGACAGCGATTGCGAGGGCGGACTGGAGTGCGGCTGGGACGGCTACTGTGGCGTGGAGTCGAGGCGCAAGAACTGGTTCGGAGTCGAGCTGGCTCAGAGCTTCGGGGCGATGGCGGTCGATGGGGCCTGCAGGGTGAGCAGCCAAGAAAGCCAGGGCTACGCCTGCTTTCGCTCCCGAGATGGCGCCATCTACACGGGTCGTCCGGTGCATACGAACCAGGCGCCCGTGGTGGGGCTGGCAGCGTCGCGGGTGCTCTTCAGTTACGAACGCGTCTTGTTCTACAAGACCTCGCTGGGCGTTCGCGTCGGCTACGCGTTCGCGGGCGAGGGCCCGACTTTGCCGGGCGCGGCCGGTTTCGTGCCCTTCTCCGCCGAGCTGGTGGCCCGCTACTGGTTCGGCCAGGATCCGTTTGCAGAGCAGGGCCTGCGTCCGTACCTGATGCTGGGCGCCGGCTTCGCAGAGCACGACATCCAAGGCGAGGTCGATGTGCGCGAGGATCCCGACGCGCCCTACAGTCAAGGCGGCAACGACCTGGAGCAAACGCTGCGCGTGAGCAAGCGCGCCGGCGATGCGTTCGTGTCGGTGGGCGTCGGTGCCGTGTACCCATTGACGCGTGGCTTCGGCGTCGCCTTCGAGCTATCGTTGGCTCAGGCATTTCCGTACGCAGCAACGGTCGCTACCGCCAGCGGCGGCCTGCGGCTGGGTCTCCGCTGATCGACTCTCGAGCTTGATGATGAAACGCTTCTTCCAGGTCCCGCTATCGGTCGCCCTGCTGCTGTCGCTCGGCGCCTGCTCGGCGGACGCCGTGGACGAGCCCGAGCCGACGCTCGACACCAAAGGGGCCTTTCTGGCAGTGGCAGCCGACGCGGGCGGCTATGACCTCATTCGCACGCTGGCGATCTTGGGGTCGGGCCTGCCCGACGACGCCTTTTTCGTCACGCCCTACGCGGTAAATCCCCAGAGTTTCGAAGAGGCGCGAGCGCTCGCCCAGGACCCGGCGCTGCCGCGGCGGGCCGTGACCTTCATCGGACGGAGCTACATCACGTCGCGTGACTGGAGCGCCGTGTGGTTTCGAAGTGTCAGCTCGGCAGAAGAACTGGAGTTCCGTTGAGGCTCGCGCTGCTCGTCGCCGCCCTGCAGCTCCTGGCCTGTTCACGCAGCGCGGAGATCGAGGACGCTCCCCAGGGCAGCGTGGTCTCCACGTCGCAGGTGCCCAAACCCGAGGGCGGAGTGCCGGTGGTTGAAGGTGCGCTGCTCGACAATGCCGAGGGCCTCACCTGTGCAGAGCGGCCTACACAGGCGGCGTGTGTGGGTACCAACGACTTTCCTTGTGACTTCACGCGCTGGCTCAAACAGCTGTCGCAGACCTGCCAAACCGAGACCGACTGTCATACCGACCGCTGGCTGGAGGTGGTCGTCGGCGCGGACGGTTGTGCCAGCGAGCTGCGCATGGAGGATCCGGATGCTCCCTACGTGGCCTGCATGAGCGATGCGCTGAGCCGCTATCACTGTCCTTGCGCGAACGTGATCGGCGCGACGTTTCTCGGCCTTTCGCACGATGGTTGCACGGTCCCAACGACGTGCGGCACCGGCGAATTTCGCTGCCCGAAGGGCTCACACTGCCAAGAGGACGAGTGCGTCGCGGACGCCGCTGCGGGCGGCGGTGGGGGCTAAACTAGTGTCTGCCTGACTCGCGTTTTCAAGCCGTTGCAGCAGCCGGCCGCAGGTGGTCATGATCCGAGCCGTCGAGCCTGTCGCCACCTGCCGCCGCCGCGTTTCCTGATGCGTCCGCTACTTAACGGCGGTACGTTGCGCGGACGGCGTGATGGACTCCGTGTCGCCTTCGACTGCAGCACCACCGGGCTGGATCACGGTTGCCGTCACGGCCGGTGTCGGCATCGGTCTCATTCCTGCTCTCTTGGGGGCCGTGGTCGCAGTCGTGGGTAATGCTCTCGGTGGTTGTGGACAGTTCGGGGACTTCGGGTGTGGCGGTTTCTGGGCGCTTGGCCTTCTCGCGTCCCCCGGCGGGGCCCTTGGCAGCGCGTTGGTCGCCGGCATCACGGCCGTCCGAACGACCAAGAGCAGCTCGTCCCGTCGGGAGGTCTGGAGAAGAAGCCTCGGTCTCGCCTTTTTCTCGCTCTTTCTGAGCGGA
>DATDEV010000352.1:0-2118 GCA_036522995.1 Polyangiaceae bacterium | reverse complement strand
CGGAGCCACCGAGCTCGGCGACCAGGAGCTGCCAGGCAGCGCGCTCGTCGCCTGGCAGCTCGACGCTGGCGGCAGCCCCAGCAGGGCGCGGACGCGACTGCGGAACGAGCGCCAGCGAAGCTGCTTCCACGCGCGCGAGCTCGCCTCCAGCGCCGACACAAAGCGCCGTCAAATCGGGCCCCGTCGCCCGGCGCGGTGCCGGCAGCAGGCGAAAGCTGGCGACCGGGCCGCGCGCCTGCAGGCCGCACACCTGCCCCAGCACCGGATCGACGAAGGGGTCCGGCGCGCCAGGCAAACCCTGCTCGACGAACGCTGCCAGCGAGCCTTCCGGCACCGGCCCGGACAGGCCGAGGCTCAGCCCCTGGTGCGTCGCCAGCGCTTCGATCTCGCGCAGCGGAGTCGCGCCCGGAAAAGAGGCGATCCCCGACACCGCGTCGATGCCCGGCACCGGCTCGCGCTGCCTGACGCTGGCCGCGTCGCGCAGCGGCTCGAGCGCCCCAGGGTTCAGCACGCCATCGGGGTCCCAGGCGCGCCGCAGCCGGCGCAGCGTGGCAAGCCCGCCGCCAAGCTCGTGATCGAGCCAGTGAGCCTTGCTGGCGCCCACGCCATGGTGATGACTCAGGGTCGCGCCCTCGCTCAACGCGGCGCCGAGCACGGAGTCGAGCAGGGCGTCGTAGCGCGCTAGCGCATCGCCGAGCCGCGTGGCAACGAGCGTGAAGTAGATGCTACAGCCGTCGGGATAGGCGTGGCTGAGATGAGCCAGCACCAGCGCGTGCTTGCCCGCGGCGCGGCGCACGGCGGTGTACACGGCGCCGAGCCGCGCCCACGGCGCCGCGATCTCGAGCGTGTCGTTGAAGGCGCCCTGCTGGAACACCTTCGACTGCCGATAGCTCACGGCATAGCGATGAGCGAGCCAGGCTCGCGCCGGGCTTTCTCCGAGGCGAAGGCCGCCGAGCTCGCGCAGCAAGCGCTCCGCACTCCGACGCTCGTCGAGCGCGGCGACGCTGTCGCCCTCGAAGATCAGGATCAACGTGGCCGAAGCGCTGAGCCAGCGTTCGAAGCCGGCGATCGCCCCGTTCAGCAGGCGCGGCGCAGCCAGCGCAGCCCGCAGCCACACGCCGCTCGGCACGCCCGACCCGCGCTGCTCCCGCCCGTCCTCGCCTGCCACCTTGCCGCGACCGAGCAAGTAGGAGTCGATGGGGTCGTAGAGGCGCATCACGGCCGGGCGCAGGCCCGCCTGCATCACGGCGCGCATGGCCTCGGCGCCGTGCTCGAAGCTGGGCAGCGCCCACGCCGCGAACTGACGCGCTGCCGCTCGCGGGTGCAGGCGTAGGCGCGCGCTCGTGATGATGCCGAGCGTGCCCTCGGAGCCGATCAGCAGGCCGAGCGGGCTCGGACCGCCGCTGCGGCGCGTGAAACGCACTGCGTCGCCTGTGCCGAGCACACACTCGGCGCTGAGCGTCATGTCTTCGATCTTGCCGTAGCGGCTCGAGCATTGACCCGCCCCGCGCGCCGCCAGCCAGCCACCGACGGTCGAGCACAGGATGCTCGATGGAAAGTGACCGGCGGTCAGTCCTTGCCGTTCGAGCGCGGCTTCCAGATCGACACCCAGCACGCCGGCCTCGACGTCGACCGAGCCACCGTCCGGGGCGACGCTCAGGCGCGTGAGCCGCTTGGTGTCGACCACGACCGCGCGCGCGTCGGGCCCTACCGCGCCGCACACGCCGCTGCCGGCCCCGTAAGGTACGAGCGGTACGCCCGCCTGCCGCGCCCACGCGACGAGCTGCTGCACCTGCTCGGGATGCTCCGGCCACACCACCAGCGGGGGCAACGCCGCCTCGGCATCGGAGCCAGGAGACAGCGCCGTCGGCTCGCTGATCAGGCGCCGTGGCCAGGCATCGCGCGCGGCGGCCGCGCGATCGACGATGCGCGTGCTGCAGCGCAGGCCAGGTATGGCCTCGCCGATGACCTCCGCCAGCTGCATCTAGATTTCCTCGATTGTGGTCGGAGTCGTCATGCGGCCCCTGGCGCCCACGTGCCCGTAAACGTGCCCGTGCCCGACGGTCCGTATGGATTCGTGGGCCCTTTCTGGTAGGCCGAGGTTCATGGCGCGGGCTG
>DATDEV010000351.1:0-3331 GCA_036522995.1 Polyangiaceae bacterium | reverse complement strand
GTCACCACGCCGTCGCCACTGGCGTCGAAATCGGCGATGTGCTCCTGCATGCGTTCCGGCAGCTCGCTGGCTTCCAGGCTCCCGTTGTGGTTGGCATCGAAGCGCTCGATGAAACGCTCGGGGGAGCGCGGACCGCGACCGTGAGCGTGCTTGTCGTCGCCGTGCGGGTGCTTGTGCTCGTGGCGCATTGCCTCGGGGCTTGGCTGGGCAGGCGCAGGCTGGGTCAGCCCGGCGCTCTGGCTCTGGCTCTGGGATGCCGGCTCGATCTCGGCCCCGCCGCAAGCGACCAGGCCAAAGCTCGAGAGCAAGGCGACGAGAGAGGTGGTAGTGAGGATGGTCGATGTCTTCATGTTCGGTCGTGCTCCTGTCGGCGGGTGCGACGCCGCAGGCCTGCCGTTCCCTACGTTTGCTTTCTGGCGTAGGGAGCGGGGCGTTTCTGACGTCCAACTGCCACGAGTGACCCAAACTGGGAGAACCATTGGACAATCTGGGCGAAGCCGTAGAGCGTGTCCGCGCAGGCGACACGGCGGCTTTTCAACGGATCGTCGACGCGACCAGCGCTCGGCTGGTCAGGCTGGGCGCTAGGATGCTCGGCAACGTCGTCGATGCGGAGGACGTCGTGCAGGAAGCATACGTGAAGGCATATCGAGCACTGGTGACCGGCGAGTTCGACGGCCGCGCCAACGTCGCCACCTGGCTCTACCGCATCGTGACCAACCAAGCCATCGACGCGATGCGTGGACGCGCCAGGCGCCCGAAGCCTACCGACACCGCCGACGAGACCAGCTCCGAGCTGGCCAGCGCGGAGCAGAAGCTCGCCCTGGCAGAGCTGGCGGACTGGATGGACGAGCTGCCGCCCGACCAGCGCGCCACGCTCGTGCTCAAAGCGGTGGAAGGTATGACCTCGCCGGAGATCGCCGAGATCTTGCAATGCAGCGAAGGAGCCGTGGAGCAGCGCTTGGTGCGGGCACGCGCGGCTCTACGCAAGAGGAGCGAAGCGCCATGAGCCAGGACGACGCAGACATCGACGTGCGGCTAGCCCGCCTGGCGGACGCGACGGCTGAGCTACGGCCGCGCGCGGACTTCACGAGCCGCGTCATGCAGCGCATCGAAGCGCAGCCGGCTGGGGTGCTCGTCGCGCTACAGCTGCCAGCGCGCCGCTTCTTCCCGATCAGCATGCTGGCGGCTGCGCTGGCGCTGCTGTGGGCGGTATCTGTCGACCGCCAGCTAGACGAGGCCATGGCCACCAGCGACGACATGGAGCTTGCTGCATGGTGAGCCCCAAGTTGAAGGTCTACGCCATGGTGGCGGGCATTTTCGTGCTCGGCGCGGGTGCCGGCGCAGCGGCCGGCTACGGTGTCGCCAGCAAGCGCGTGGCCGAGCTGGTCGGCGACGACCGCCCCGATGCGTTCAACGCTCGGCGCTTCGAGGCGCTATCCAGCAAGCTCGACCTGACGCGCGAGCAGCGCCGCCAGGTGCGCGACATCATGGAGCGCCACCGCGACGAGAATCGCAAGGCGACGCGAGTCATGTTCGAAAAGTGCGGTGACGAGCTGCAGGACTTGCGCACGCGCGTCGACAGCGAGATCGGCGGAGTGCTGAGCCCCGAGCAACAGCAGCGCTTCAAGGAGCTGATGGACAAGCGCGGGCGACGTTTTCCGCTCGGCTCGCGGCTGCACAAGGGCGACGGCCCCCGGGACTGACAGCGCCCGCGGGTGGTGCTAGCAGCGAGCCCATGCTCCGCCGGCTGCTCGCTCCCCTGCTCTTCGGCCTCGTCGCCTGCGGTCACGCTCCGCCTCCACCCCCGACGGCGCCGGCCGCTTCCCCCGCATCTGCCGGCGCTGCCCCGGCGCCGGCCGCGAGCCAAGCCGGCCCGGCGCTGCGCGAGTTGCCCGAGCTGGTCAAGGAGTTCGAGGCGGCGCGCGTGACCGGCACCATCGCGCTCTATGACTCGCAAACAGGCGTGCTCGGCTGCAGCGACGTGAAGCGCTGCAGCCGAGCGATGACGCCGGCTTCGACCTTCAAGATCCCGCACAGCATGATCGCCCTCGAAACCGGGGTGGTCGAAGGTCCCGACACGCTCATGCCTTGGGACAAGCAGCAGTATTGGGTCGAGAATTGGAACCAGGACCTGAAGTTTCGGGACGCGTTCCGCGTGTCCTGCGTGCCCTGCTACCGCGCCATCGCGCGCAAAGTGGGAGAGCAGCAGGAGCACGACTGGGTGCAGAAGCTCGGCTACGGCAACCGCGACACTTCGGGCGGCGTCGATCGCTTCTGGCTGTGGGGCGGCCTGCGCATCACGCCGCTCGAGCAAATCGACTTCCTGCGGCGTTTCGACGGCAATCAGTTGCCGATCTCGGAGCGCACTGCCGACATCGTGCGCGACATCATGACCCTCGACGTGACCGAGCGTTACGTGCTGCGCGGCAAGACCGGGTCAGCGGGGCCGCCCGACGAGACGGAGGAAGTGTATTGGCTGGTCGGCTGGCTCGAGCTCGGAGCGCGGCGCGTCTTCTTCGCGACGCTGATCGACAGCCATGCCGAGGACGTCGACCCGATGCAGGTGCGGCGGAGCTTGACCGAGCGCTTGCTGCGAGCTCAGGGCTACCTGTAAGCCGTCGAGGCGCCTGTAAGCCGGAGCCGCCGGGGTCCTGGTGCCCCTGAGTGTGCTTTTCGGTCTGCCGGCGCTGGCGCTCGCCTGGTGGCTCAAGCGGCGGCGCCGTAGGCTGGTGGCCGCGCTTTCGGCCTGATAGCGTGGCCGCGTGACACTTCGCGGTAAGACGCTGTTCATCACCGGGGCGAGCCGCGGCATCGGCAAGGCGATCGCCCTGCGCGCCGCGCGCGACGGAGCCAACGTGGCGGTGGTGGGCAAGACCGAAATGGCCCATCCCAAGCTGCCGGGCACGGTGGGAGATTCGGTGCGCGAGATCGAGGCCGCCGGCGGCCGGGCCCTCGCGTGCGTGGCCGACGTGCGCTCCGAAGAGCAGATCGCCGACGCCGTGCAGCGCACGGTCGACGCTTTCGGCGGCATCGACGTGCTGATAAACAACGCCAGCGCCATCAGCCTGACCCGCACTGAAGACACCGAGCTCAAGCGCTTCGACCTGATGCACCAGGTGAACACGCGCGGCACGTTCCTGTGCTCCAAGCTGTGCCTGCCCTGGCTACGGCGGGCCGAAAACCCGCATATGCTCATGCTGTCGCCGCCGCTCACGCACGATGCGCGCTGGTTCGCGCCGCACCTGGCCTACAGCATCGCCAAGTACGGCATGAGCTTGTGCGTGCTTGGCCTGGCAGCCGAGCTCCAGCCGGACGGCATCGCCGTCAACGC
>DATDEV010000350.1:0-7753 GCA_036522995.1 Polyangiaceae bacterium | reverse complement strand
GGTAGTCTTGATCCTCGATCAGTGTGGCCGCAACCGCGCGCTTGCCGGGGCAAGCGTGATGTCGACGCGGTCGCGCCACCGGGCCGTGCAAGCCACCGGTGTGGGCGCGGACCTCGTCCACCAGCGGGCAGGGCTGGAGCTCGCCCGCCACGTCGTTCCAGACCTGCACTGCTTGCTCGCTCGCCAGCGCGCTCACGAAATCGAAGCGCGTGGCCTCGAAGCCCGGGTTGCCCAGCACCCTCAGCCGAAAGGGACCTTGCGTCTGCTGGCTTTGGACAGGACCCGTCAGGCCGGACTCCGCGCCGAGCAGCGACACTTCGAGAAAGCTGGCAAACCCGCTGTCGTCCGGGCGCGCTAGCTCGGCCAGCGGGAATGCGGCGGGCGCTGCCTGACGTAAGAGCGGCTCGGCCCAGGCCGGCGCTACCACGACCGGCATGCCGGGGCGCTTGAGCTCGAGCAGACGCGGCGCCAGCGCGGCGTAGTCGTCGAAACCAGGCGCACGACGCGCGAAATAGCCGTGCAGCGCGAGCTCGGCCAGGCCGAGTAGCGGAACGACACCGAGCAAGAGCGACCAGCGGCGCATGCTTTCGGGCGCTAGCGAGCGCGGTGCAGGTTCAGCGCGATCCGCGCGCCGTCGAGATCGAAGCGAAAGCGCAGCGCGCGCAGGCCGCGCGCCGACAGAGCTTCCCACACCTTGCGGCGCTCCGCCGGCCGCACGTAGAACATGAAGAAGCCGCCGCCACCCGCGCCGATCAGCTTGCCGCCGATGGCGCCGGCGCTGCGCGCGACCTGGTAGTGCTCGTCCAGCACCTCGTCGGTCATCTTGCTGGCCAGCTGGCGCTTGTGTTGCCAGTGCTCGTGGAGCAGCTCGCCGTACTGGTCGACGTCACCTTTTACTAGCAGCTCGTACACCTGGCGGCCGAGCGCCTTGATGCGATGCATGGCTTCGAGCGTGGCCGCGTCTTCGCGACGCACGCGCTCGCCCTGCTCGGCGAGCACCAGCTTGGCCGGCCGCTCGACTCCCGAATAGACGATCAGCAGGCTATTCTGCAGCTCGTCCAGCACCTCGTCGCGCACCGGCACGGGCTCCACCTCCACGCTGCCATCGCGAGCGATGCTGAGCGCGGTCACGTTACCGTAGGCGGCGATGTACTGGTCCTGCTTGCCGACGGGCTCGGCGAGACGCACCATCTCGAGCTCGCAAGCTTCGCGCGCCAGTCGCTCCGACGAGACGAATTCGCGCTTGTAGGTATGCAGGGCGTTGAGCAGCGCCACCGTAAAGCTCGACGACGAGCCGAGGCCCGAATTCGACGGCAGGTCGGCGACGCTGGTGAGCTCGATGCCGCTGTGGATACCGGTGAGCTTGAGCGCCTCGCGAAAGATGGGATGCCGTATCTGCTCCACGTCGTCGACGATTTCGGTCTCCGAGTAGGCCAGGCGAATGCTCGGATAAAACCGCTTGTTCGCCGTCACGTACATGTACGAGTCGATGGCGGCTCCGACGACGAAGCCACCATGTCGCTCGTAGTAGGCCGGCAGATCAGTGCCGCCGCCGCCGAGCGAGAAGCGAAACGGGGCGCGCGAGACGATCACGAGCTCGCCTCACTAGCGCCGAGGTAGTGCTCGAGGTCGCGCCGGCCTTCGGGCGAGCCCACTTCGTAGAAGCGCTCCGGTGCCACCAGGGCACGCAGCTGCTGCTTTCGCGACAGCTTGCCCCACAGGGCCTCGAGACCCCACACGGCGCCATCCTCGATGCCATCCAGCACCGAGCGGCGCAGCGCGATCGCACCGTAGTCGATGTAGTCGAGCGCTGCGGCCGAGCCAGACTTGGCGTAGCTGGTGACGCGCTCGCCGTCGACGGCGACGTTGCCGGGGCTGAGCTGCTCGCGACTGCGGTACACGCTCATGCAGCCGAGCGCCTCGGGGTGTGCGCGCAGCTCGGCCAGCGGCGCAGCGTAGTCGAAGGGCAGGTAGCTGTCGCCATAGGTGAGCACGAACTCGTCCTCGAGCCGGGCGAAGGCGCGGCGCAGCGCCCCGCCGGTGCCGACGAGCTGCTCGCCATCGTACGAGTAGCTGACCATCAAGCCTCGATCGAGCGCGCGCCGGACGTGGGTCTCGATTTGCTCGCCCAGGTAGCCTACGCACATCACGACGCTGCGCGCACCGGACGCCACGAAGCGATCCAGCTGCCAATCGACGAAGGGGCGGCCGGCCACGAGCAGCAGCGACTTGGGCAACTGTTCGGTTTCCGGCCGCATGCGCGTAGCCAGACCACCCGCGAGCACGACGATCTGCATCAGCCGAAGATCTCCTGCGCCAGCTCCTGAACACCGAGCGCGACAGCTTCGTCGCTGCTGCGCGGCAAAGTGTAGCCGAGCCGCGCCAGCGCGCTCGCGTCGAGTCGCGAGCACGGCACGTCGCCCAGCCAGCCGCGCTGGCCGCCGCTGTAGACGATCTGCGCGCGCGGATTGGGTGAGCGAGCCACGCACAGCTCGGCCAGCGCTCGCACGCTGGTGCCACCCTCGGGCGCGACATTGAAGACGTTGAGCGGTTCGGCAGCGTGCTCGAAGCCGAACAGCATGGCGTCGACGCAGTCTGCGACGTGCAGGTAGGGCTTGCTCTGGCCGCCGTCACCTAGCACCGTGAGCCGCTCGGGCTCCTGCTGCAGGCGGTGCAAGAAGTCGACCGCTGCGCCGTGGGTGGCGCGCGGACCGATCACGTTGCCCAGGCGGAAGATCCACGCGCTGATCCCGAAGCACTCGACGTGCGCGCTCAGCAGCGCTTCACTGGCAAGCTTGCTGGCCCCGTACAGCGAGATGGGCAGGGCGCCGAGATCGCCTTCACGACAAGACTTGTCCGCCACGCCGTAGACGGTACCCGAGGACGCCAGCACCACGCGCTCGACCGACGCAGCGCGCATCGCGTCGAGCACAGCGTGCGTGGCGAGCGTGCCTTGCTCGAGGTCGAGACGCGGCTGGCTGAGCCCGCGCCGCGCCTCGGGGTTGGCAGACAGATGAAAAACCGCGGTCTTTCCGCGCATGGCCGAGAGCAGCAGCTCGGAGTCGAGCACCGAGCCCACGCGCAGCTCACAGCGCCCGTCCGCGACCGCGGCGTCGTGCAGCTCCGCGCGTCCGCTCGAATGGTCGTCGACGACCGTGACCTCGCCGCGCTCCACCAGGCGCGTGACGAGGCGGCTGCCGATGAAACCAGCGCCGCCCACCACCAGGTAAGCCGGCAGCGTCACGTCAGCTCCTCGCTTTCCCATTTCGGCTGAGCGCTCGCCAGCTCCGGATGCGAAACCAGCAAGTGGGCGAGCACGCCCTGAAACGCCTCGGTATGCGGCGTGACGTGCTCACCGAACAGCGGCGGCACGACCACGCAGGCATGCGCGACGGTCGCGGTAAAACCACCGTCGCGACCGACGATACCGGCGATGCGTGCGCGCCGCGTCTGTGCCAGCTGCAGCGCTCGCACCAGGTTGGGACTGACGTTGCGCGCCATGTCGCCTCCGCCCACCGACAGCACCAGCAGCAGATCCGCCTCGCTCAGCTTGCTGACCTCGAGCCAGCCGCTGAAGCTCTCGGCCCAACCGTCGTCGTTGGTGCGCGCGCTGAGCTCGGCGACGTTGTCGCTGGGCGCGTAGGCCTCGATGCCGCACAGCTTGCGCAGGTCGCTGACCAGGTGCGAAGCGTTGGCCGCGCTACCCCCGACGCCGAGCACGAACACCCGGCCTTCGCGCGCGCGAGCTTGGCGAAGCTCCTGCAGCAGCGCCTCGATCGCCTGCGCATCCAGCGCGCTGGCGATCTCGCTGACCTGTTTGAGGAATCGAGCGGCGTGGCCGTGCATGCTTCAGGCTCGCTCCGCACAATACGGATTTGCTTGCAGAAACTGAAGCGTCTCGACGATGGCGGCTGGCAGCGCCACGGTCGGGGCCCAGCCCAACTGCCGAAGCCGCGTCGTGTCCAGCAGGATGCGCGGGGCGTCACCTACCCAGCCGCGATCGCCGCCCGTGAACTCGAGCGAGGGTGAAACGCCCAGCTCGCGACAGATGATGGCGATGCTCTCGCTCACGCTGAGCCAGTCGGAGTGACCGATATTGAGCACGTTGACGGCTGCCGTCGCCCGCTCCACGCCCAGCAGCATGGCAGCGACGCCGTCTCGGACGTGCAGGTAGCTCTTGCGCTGGTTGCCGTCGCCCAGCACCTCCAGCCGCGACGGATCGCGCCGCAGCTTGCGCCAGAAGTCGAACACGTGACCGTGCGTGTAGCGCGGACCCAGCATCGACACGAAGCGGTAGACGTGCACGCGAAAGCCGTAGCCGTGCGCGTAAGCCGAGAGCAGCGCTTCGGCGGCGACCTTCGACGCGCCGTACAGCGACGTCTGCAGCGGAAAGGGCGCATCCTCCGGGGTCGGCAGCAGACTGGTATCGCCATACACGGCGCCCGTCGACGAAAAGGCGATACGGCTCACGCCGTGCTCGCGCATGGCCTCCAGCACGTTGTGGGTCGCGAGCAGATTCTGCTCGATGTCCTTGCGCGGGTGTGCGAGCCCGTGGCGCACGTCGGCGTTGGCCGCCAGGTGAAACACCTGCTGCGCGCCACGAAAGACCGCGCCGATGCGGGCCGTGTCGAGCAGGCTAAATTCGCACAGCTCGGCGGCCGGGTTGAGGAACACCCGAAAGCCGGTGGATAGATCGTCGATCACGCGTACCCGGGCGCCGCGCGCGATGAGCGCATCCACCAGGTGGCTACCGATGAAGCCGGCGCCGCCTGTCACCACGACCGTCTGCGCCTCGCCGCCTGCTGGCATGACACGCCAGTATCACGGCCTGCGAGCCGCAAACAACAACCCGGCCGAAAGCCAGGGCACGCGGCCGAGCAGGCTGGACTCGGCATGAGCCACTCGATTACCGAGCGCGAGCAGGTGATTGAGCGCACGAGGCAGCAGCGCGGCGCTCTCACCCGGCGTGGGCGGCGGCGCGTAGTAGCGATTCTCGGTCCACCAGAAGCGAGCCAGGCGCGGCAAGCGCGCTGCCGCGAAGAAGCTGGCATCCATGGCCTGGCCGAGCAGGTGGTAAGCGAAGCGCTCCTCGACGATCTGGAAGCGCCCGAGCAGCGCGCGCGCCCCGGCCAGCGTGAAGCTCTGAACGTGGTCCTTCGTATGAAGGTACAAATCCTGACCCAGGAGCGCGCGGTAGAGCGCATACGCCGACCAGCGCTCGCCCTCGAGCGGAACGAAACCGAGCAGGCTGCCGCCGGGGCGCAGCACGCGCCACAGCTCGGCGAGCGTGGCCGCGGGGTCGGGCGTGTGCTCGAGCACGTCGGCGAAAAGCACTGCATCCAGCTCGCCATCGGCGGCGGGAATGCGCTCCCACCCACTGCGGGCAGTGGCGATGCGTCGAAATTCGAAAGCGCGATCGCTCGGTGACACGTCGCGCACGTCACATCCGAGCAGCTCCAGCGCGGGCCTCTCGCGTAGCAGCGTGCGCAGAATTTTTCCCTCGCCACAGCCGAGCTCGAGCAACTTGCCGCGACTGGGTGCATGGCTGATCAAAAAGGAGACCTTCAATGCCGGCAGGTCTCGCGCCGCTAGATCGATGGCAGCGCTTCCCCAGCGGTGCGTCGCGCTCATGGTGACGCCACCGTAGGGGTGTTGCTCGGCGTCGCAAAGCCCGGAACGCTGTCTGGATGCCGTTCGCTGCACGCGTGAGCGCCGCCGCCCCGCGCCAGGCCAGCGGCGCCGTGTGGCTCGCGCTGGCCGGGCTTGGCTTTGTCGGCGCGCGCCCCGTCAGGCGCGCTGGCCCAAGCGGTACTTGAAGAACGCTGCGTAGCCGGGCCAGGCATCGCGCCAAAATCGGATCTTCTTGCCCTGAGAGAAGTCGCGCGCGCGATAGTTCACCGGCAGCTCGAGTGGCGCGTGACCCGCCAGCACCAGCTTGCACACCAGCTCGATGTCGAGCTCGAAGCCATCGCTCGTAAGCTCGATGCCCTCCAGGCACGAGCGACGGAACACCTTGAACATCGTGTTCACGTCGGTGGTGTGCTGCTGATAGAGCAGGTTGAAAGTCCGCGCGTAGCCCACCTGTGCCAGGTTCAGCAGCAGGCCAGCCAGCGCTCCGCTCGCGAAGCGGCGCACCTTCCAGTCCCCCGCCCCGAGCGTGCGCGAGCCGAGCACGAAGCTGGCTCGCCCTTGCAAGATCGGCTCGAGCAGCGCGTCGTAGTCGTCCACGTCGTACTCGAGATCCGCATCCTGGATCAGCACGATGCTGCCCGTACAAGCCTGAAGGCCCGTCCGCACGGCGTGGCCCTTGCCGCGCGGCTGCGGCTCGAGCAGCACCTTCACGCCCGGTCTGTCGCGATACTCGAGCACGATCTCGCGGCTGCCATCGCGGCTACCGCTCTCCACGATCACGAGCTCCTTTTCGAGTCGCAGCGCCTTGCCGAGCAGGCCGTCGATCACCTGACGCACCGTGGCGGCCTCCTCGAACACTGGCACCACGATCGACAATTTCTCGCGCGGCCGAGCGTCGGGCGCGCGGTGTTTTTCGAAGCTCGCCAGGCGGAGCCCGGTGTAAAGCGGCAGGCTGGGTAAAGGCGGCAGCCAGCGTGCCGCCCACCGGGCACGCGGCGCGCCGTCGAGCACCCGCTCGAGCGCATAACGCGGCGTGCGCCAGGGCGATAGCGGTCGCTGGCGCAATAGCCGCAGCCCGTGCTGCTCGCCGAGCCGCGTGAGCTGGGAGAGCCCGAAGAAGGCCCGCTTCACGTCGAAGAAGGCGGGCCAGTGGCGGCGCAGCAGCCTGGCCGGCACCGAGTCGGCGTCGGCATAGGCAATCGCCAGGGTGGCGTGCGAGGCGCTGGCTGCGGCGACCTGCGCGAACACCCGGCCCGGGTCCGCACAAGCCTCGAGCAGCTCGTTCAGCAGCACCAGATCGGCCCCCGCCAGGCGCGGCGACAGCGCCGACAGATCCGCCTGCTCCGCCAAACGCGCAAAGGCGGCGCCCTCGATGCGCACGAGCTCGAAGCCGAGCTCGGCGAGCTCCGGTCGTTCGCTCAGCTCCGGCAGGAAGCGACCGAGCAGCAGCGTGCGCCGCGGACGCTGCCCCACGCGCGCCGCGTGCTCGTCCGCCAGCTGGACCAACCAGCGCGACACATCGTCGGCAGCCTGCTGGCGATCCCGCGGCGTGGCTAGCCTACCCACCTCCGCCATGTCGAAATAACAGGGCCCAGCCGAACCGACTGGGCTCACGTAAATCAGCCCACAACCGATGCAGCGTACGAAGCGCATGCCAGCGCGGAAGAACAGGTAGTCGGCGCGCTCGTGCCCACACACCGAGCAGGCAACGTAGTCGGTTCGATCGCGCGACGCGCGCACGTTGGGCGTCGGGGCGAAGCGAAAGTTCGGGGCGCCTTGAGCCGACATGCGATTCCGATTCATACTATCGCGCGACGCGGCAGTGGACTACTCGTTGCGCGTGACGGCGACGCCGCTTCCGTATGGTCTCTCGGGCCGCGAGCAAGCGCCGCGCTATTTCGACTGGATCATGGGGCTTTTCGGCGAGGCCTTGAGCGGTCACGTGCTCGATCACGGTGCCGGCACCGGTGCGCTCAGCGCGCGGCTTTCCGAGCGCGGCGCGCGCGTCGTCGCGCTCGAGCCGGAGCTGCAGCTGTTCGAGCAGCTACAGGAGCGCTTTCGGGCGCTGCCCAGCGTCAGCTGCATGCAAGGCACGATCGAGACATACCTGGCTCGGGCCGGC
>DATDEV010000349.1:0-2245 GCA_036522995.1 Polyangiaceae bacterium | reverse complement strand
CGTCTCCGAGCAGATCAGTGCGCGACCCGCAAGCGAGCGCGAGCAGCGCCATCGATCCCAAGGCCCATGACCCCGTTACCACCCGAGACATCAGAGCACAGGGTAGTCCGCCGGCGTCCCTTCGGCCAGTCTGCCAGCGCTGCCGGCCCAAATTCGGTCGCTGCCCCGCCTGGGGCGGTCGCCTCGATTTAGGACTTCCACGCTCCCGCTGCTGCCGCGCCTTGCGCGTAGGCGGAGAAGTCGCGAGGGGGACGGCCGAGGGCACGCTGGACGCCGTCGGTGAGCAAGGAGTTGTGGCCGTCGAGCACGTGGACGAAGAGATCGACGATGAAGGGGACGTCTTCGGCGGGCATGACCTGGGCGAGGGCGGCGGCGTAGGCGTCCCGGGAAACCGAGCGATAGCTGACCGCGCGGCCCGAGGCGCGCGTGATTTCGGCGCAGACTTCGCTGAAAGTCAGCAGGCGCGGGCCGGTGAGGTCGTAGATTTGGCCTTGGTGGCGCGCGTCCGTGAGGGCGGCGCTGACGACGTCGGCCACGTCCTCGACGTCGACGAAGGGCTCGCTGACGTTGCCGCCCGGCAGCGTGAGCTCGCCGTGAAGGATGGGCTCGAGCAGGTGGCCTTCGCTGAAGTTTTGCGCGAAAAAGGCGCAGCGCACGATGGTGAAGGGGACGCCGGCGTCGCGCATGGCGCGTTCGCTCAGCCAGACCTGGTGCTCGCCGCGGCCGGATAGCAGCACGATGCGCTCGACGCCGCTTTCGGCGGCGAGGCGTGAGGCGGTACCGATACGCTCAGCGGCGCCGGGTGCAGCGAGGTCGGGGAAGTAGGTGAGGTAGAGCGCCTGCGCGCCACGCAGAGCTGCGGGCCAGGTGCGTTCGTCGTTCCAGTCGAAGGGGCGTGCGCTGGAGCGGGAAGCGAGGCGCACCGGCACGCCGCGGGCCGAGAGGCGCTGCGCGACGCGTTTGCCGGTCTTGCCGGCGCCACCCACGATCACGGTTTCTAGTTGTCGATGGTCCATGGTTCGTCCTTCTGCGGCACCGTTCGGGGCCGCAGCAGACGTATGCGCCTTGCGCAAATGCATCGCTACGCCCAGAAACGCCGCGCAGCCTTGCGCAAATGCAAGGTGCGCTAACGCGCGCGGAAGGCTGCGACGTAGGAGCCAGCGGCATACTGGGCAGGGGTAACGCCGCGGATGCGCCTGAAATGGCGCGTGAGATGACTTTGGTCGGCGAAGTCGCTCGCGGCGGCGGCCTCGGCCACGCTGAAGCCTTGCTGCAGCATCAGGCGCGCGCGCTCGACGCGCACTTGCAGCCCGTAGGCATGGGGTGGCAAGCCATAGCGTCGCTTGAACGCGCGCAGCAGTTGAAACTGACTCACGCCCGCACTCCGCGCGAAGTCGCACAGGTTGATGGGGGGGCCTTCGGAGCCGTGGAGCAGCTCACGCAGCCGCTCGCAAGGACCCAGCGGCACCGGCTTGGTCGAACCACGCGGCCCTTGCTCCAAGCAGGTGGTCACCGCAGCGTGCGCCAGCACGCCCAGGCGCGATTGCTGTTCGAGCGATTCGGCGTCGTCGACGAGTGCGCTCTGCAGTGCGTCGAGCGCCCTGACCAAGAGCGGCGCGGGCCTGTTGATGATTCCGAAATGAATCGGGGCCCGGTAGCCCTCGGCTCGACACAGCGCTTCGAACGTCTCTGGCAAGATCTCGAACACTCGAAAGATGCCGGGACTCTCGTCTGCCGGCTCCGCGTGGAAGAACTCTCCGGGGTCCAACAGGCACACGTCCCCTCGGCCTAAGCTGAGGTTCTGGCGTCGGTATACGAGCTCGCCCTGCCAGTCGAGCATGGTGCCGAACGCGAACGCGCCGTTGAGATGGCCCCAGCTGCGCCGCGAGTGCTGCGTCTGGTACATGTCCACGTTCGGTCGCCGGGTGATCGAGACGATCTCGCGCGGTGCGCCCGCTTGCTCGTGGGGATCGATGTCGGTCACGTCAGGTAGATCAACCTAGTTGCACCGCAGCGACGGGCCAAGGTCTTCCAGTGACAGCGAAGCTCCCCGCGCTCGAGACGCTGGCACCAAGGGGTGCGTCTCGAGCGCGGTCACCCCAGCGCCCCCCCGGCGTACACCGTCCGAGGCCACCCCGCCTTGTACGTTCTTGCAGATCGCTATGCGCGCCGATTGCTCGCACCGCGACTCGCGTGAAGCTGGCACTCCGGCGAGGCGAATCGCCGGATAGTCATTTACTCCGAC
>DATDEV010000348.1:0-4014 GCA_036522995.1 Polyangiaceae bacterium | reverse complement strand
CTATCGCTTTCAAGTAACGTGTTCGCGCAAGCGGCACCCGCACCCGCCAAGCCTGCTCCTGCCCCGGCAGCTCCGCCGGCGGCACCAGCACCCGCGCCCGTTCCTGGGCCGCCTCCGGTGACGCCCGCGCCCGCCCCGCCGCCTGCGGACGCGCCGCCCCCGCCCGCACCCGAGCCGACGCCGCTGCCCGCTGCCCCCGCCGAGCCCGCACCTCACGCGGATCCCGAGCCTGATTTGCCCCCGCTCGAGAGCTACTCCGAAGGCGGCGACGCCTGGTACGACCTGATCGATTTTTCCGCCTTCGTCGACGCCTACGCTGGTTGGAACTTCAATAACCCCAAGCCGCAGTACGGCAGGAACACCTACCGCGCACACGATCAGGCCAACGGCTTCGCGCTGTCGTGGGTCGGCGTGAACGCGAGCTACCCGGCCGATCCTGTCGGCGGGACCATCAGCTTGCGCTTCGGCCCCACCGCGACCCAGCTGGGCAGCTGCCCGTCCGGCACTTGCGACAGTGACGTCGGGCTCCAGTACGTCAAGCAAGCCTTCGTGTCGTGGAAGCCGGGCGGCGCCGACAGCGCGATCACGCTCGACCTGGGCAAGTTCGATACGCCCTACGGCGTCGAGGTTGCCGAGAGCCAGCTCAACGTGAACTACACGCGCAGCTTCCTGTACACGCTCGCGCAGCCGTCGTTCCACACGGGTCTGCGCGCCAACTTCGCGGTAGCCGAAGTGTTCGACTTTCGGCTGCTGGCCGTCAACGGCTGGAACCGCAGCATCGACAACAACGTCGGCAAGACCTTCGGCGCGCAGGGCACCCTGCACATCAAGAACGCCGAGGGCGCCGACGCGCTCACGGCTTCGCTCGGCTACTTGGCAGGTCCGGAAGCGGACGACACTCAGAGTGTGAGCTGCCCCGACGGCGAAGTATTTTCGCCTGACGCAGCGGGCGGCTGCGCCCCCGGTATGGCGGGAGCCACCACCGGTACCCTGGACCGTGGCAGCGCCAACAGCGACAGCTGGCAGCACCTGGTGGATCTGGTGGTCGTCGCCGACCCGATCCGGCAGCTGCGCCTGCTGCTCAACGCCGACTTCGGGCTGGCCAATGTCTACGACAGTTTCGAGGACGACTACCTGAGTCGCAGCTACTTCGGCGTGCTGCTCGGCGCGCGCGTTGCCATCACGGAGGGCTTCGGTATCGGGGCCCGTGGCGAGTACGTGAGCGACCCCGATGGCTTCCTCACCCACTACGACAACGAGAAGATCAGCTTGGTGAGCGGCACGCTCACACTGGAAGCCTTGCCGGCCGATTTCCTGACCGTGAAGCTCGACGCCCGAATCGACTGGTCGGACAAGGAGATCTTCAACAAGGATCTGCGCGATCTCACCGGTAAGCAGTTCACGACCACGCTCGGTGTGGTCGCCCACACCAACTAGCACCGAGCACTTCCGCCTCATTTTCACGCCGGAACCCCCACCGCGGAGAGCCGTTGGGGCTGGGGCCCGAGCGGCCACGGCAAAGCGCGGTTTGCGGGGCCAATCAGGGACGCGTAGGCTTGACGCCGCTCCATGCACCACACGGTTCGCTCGAACGATCTCGAAACAGCCATCGACGGCGTGGTGCAGAGCTACGACGGACCCAGCGAGATCAACAACCTGGAGAGCGCGGCACTGCCCAACAAGCGCGCGGTGGTCGAGGCCTACAACCACATCAAGCCGGTCATCTACCTGGGCTTCTACAGCATGCGCTCGCTGCGACGCGAGAACCTGCGCTTCGCGATTAGCGAGCACCTGTACCCGGCTTACGAGATGCTCGTGGAGCAGATCGATCGCGCCCTCACCTATGAGACGGGCGTCGGTCGCGCCAAGGGCGGTTTTCCGCCGGGTTGGAGCGAAGAGGTGGTGCTGCGGCTGTTCAAGGCCTTGCCGGAAGTGCGCCGGCGGCTCAACACGGACGTGGTCGCGGCCTTCGACGGTGATCCGGCGGCTCGCAGCGTGGAAGAGATCGTCTTCAGCTATCCCGCCATCGAGGCCATCACTGCGCACCGCGTGGCGCACGTGCTCTACCAGGAGCAGGTGCCGATGATTCCGCGCATCATTGCCGAGTATGCGCACAGCCAAACCGGCATCGATTTGCACCCGGGCGCCAGCATCGGCGAGTCGTTCTTCCTCGACCACGGCACCGGCACGGTGGTCGGTGAGACGAGCCGCATTGGCAACAACGTCAAGCTGTATCAGGGGGTGACCCTCGGCGCCCTCAGCACGCGCCGCCGCGAATGCGAGCAGGACGGCTTCAGCAAGCAGCGCCATCCGACCCTGGAGGACAACGTGACCATCTACGCCGGCGCCACCATTCTCGGTGGCGACACCGTGGTGGGCGCCGGTTCGGTGGTTGGCGGCAACGTGTGGCTCGTCAGCTCGGTGCCGCCGGGCTCGAAGATCTTCGGTCGAGCGCGCGAGTAATAGCGCCATCATGTTGCCTCCCGACGCCGAAACCCGCTACGTCGCCTGGCTCGTCGACCTCGACGGCACGCTCTACCACCACACGCCCGTGAAGCTGGCCATGGCGGCCGAGCTGCTGCTGCTCGGCTGGGGCGCCATCGGCACGCTGCGCACCTTTCGCCATGCGCACGAGGCGCTGCGTGCCGCGCCGAGCACCACCGCGCTCGAGCTCAGTCCCTTTCAGCGCCAGCTCCAGCACGCGGCGGCCGAGCTCGGGCGGCCTGCTGGAGAGGTGGAGCGTGTGGTCCGCGAGTGGATGTTCGAGCGGCCGCTGAAATGGGTCGCGCGCTCCAAACGTCGCAAGCTGCTCGACGCGCTGAGCGGATTCCGCTCGCGCGGCGGCAAGACGGCGCTGGTCAGCGACTACCCGGCGCAGGGCAAGCTCGCGGCCCTCGGCGCGCTGGAGCTGTTCGAGCTCGTGGTCTCCAATGGCGAGCCTGGTGGTCCGAGCCAGCTCAAGCCCGATCCCGAAGGCTACTTGAGCGCGGCGTCGCGCCTGGGCGTGACGCCCGCCGAGTGCCTGGTGATCGGCGATCGCGATGACGCCGACGGCGCCGCCGCGCGCGCCGCAGGCATGGGCTTTCAGCTCATTCGTTAGGTGAGCGCACCGTCACTTCGACCCGGTCGTAGCCGAGGGAGTGAACCAGCGCCTCGACGGTGCGCTTGGCGTTGTCGCCGGAGCGCTTCAGCAGCCCGGCTTGTCGCGCGGACTCGACCAGCGTGCGCTCGGCTTCCTGGCGCGCGCGCGTTTCCAGATTGTCCCGACGTTCGGCGAGCGTGCCGGTCTTGCGCGAGTGCACGTAGGTCTTGTCGTTGTCGAGCGCGGCGTGCAGCACCTCGGGCGCCGGTAGGTTGATGCGCGCGCTGCGTGCCACTGGGTCGACCACGACGTCGGCTGCAGCGAGCTTTTGCAGATCGATGCCGCCGGTCACCTCCGCCACCGCCACCAGCAGGATGGCGTCCTCGGTGTTGAGCATGCCCCAGAGCTTGGACTGCTTGTCGCTCAGGTCGATCACGCGCTCCATGTGGAACGAGGCAGACTCGAGGCGCGCCAGATCGCGCACGGCGACCAGCACGTCAGGCGTGGGACGCACGACGGTGACGGACGAGCTGATGGGCGGGATGAGCGGCGTCGGGGGAGCGCTGCAGGTCTTGAGCGCGAACAGCGCGCTGAACAGGCCCACGCAGAGCGCGCTGCCGCCGACCAGAAAGGGCAGCAGCTGACGTCGGGACGGCTCGGGAACCATATCGAGAACATAGCAGCCCCCAATGCTGGCCATGTTTTGCGCGGCAGGAGCTCTTCCAAGGTCCGGGGCCGCGACCCGAGCGACGACGAAACGCGCAGGACTTCCCAGCAGTTGCATCGCGCTTGCAGCGAGGGCCCGACACCGACGCCCAATGTAGTGTGAGCAGCGCCGAGAGCGAGACAGCGGCCTGCTGCTCGGACGCGTGTTAGGCTCTAGCTCTTATCGGGAACGTGATTTTCCTTGAACGGGAATGGGGTCACGATGG
>DATDEV010000347.1:0-4688 GCA_036522995.1 Polyangiaceae bacterium | reverse complement strand
TTTTCACGTGGGAATTGCGGCTCCGAGCAGCTGACGATCAGCCGCAGGCGACGGGCCTCGCGCACGATGCTCTGGGCCGGCGGCCAGGTATAGGCGACCCGCTCGCCGTTGGGGTCGAGTGCCGCGTCTAGATACGTGAGGGCACCTTCGGGGCGGCCATGCAGCCATAGATTGCGCCCGACCAGGTACTGAGAGAGGGCGTCGCCGCGTGCCGACTCGGCGCCCAGAGCGGGAGCGGCTTCGTCCCAGCTCGGGCCGCGCTTGGCGTCACCGATCAGCAGCCGCCGCATGCCGGCGTCTGGCTTTTCCAAAGCGGCGAGTGTTTTCACTTCCAGCGTGCGCTGGCGATCCTGATCGGCGTCGAGCTTGGCGACCGCCGCGTACGCCCCGACGGCGCGCTCCGGCTTCTCGGCCATCACGTCGATGTCGCCGCTCGCTTCGAGGGCGCTGGCCCGCTCCAGCACGCTGAGCCGAGGATCGCTGGCCAGCGCCTGATAGCGGCTCACCGCGCTTTCGAGCGCGCCGTCGCGCACGTCGCACGCTGCCATGCCCAGGCGTGCGCGGGTGTTGTCCTGCTCGAGCTTCAATAAGCTGGCGTAGGCTTCGCGCGCGCCCCGGATATCCCCCGCCCCCAGCCGCGCCTCCGCGAGCGCCAGATCGCGATCGACCCGGCGCGGACACAGTCGTCCGAAGATCGACGGCCGATCGAAGCGGGCTTTGGCCATCGCCAGTAGCGCTGGGCGCAGCTCGACGGCGGCGAGCTCGGCGCGGAACTCGCCGTCGAGCGCTGCTAGCGTCTTGCCTCCCGTGACTGCCTCGATGGGGCGCCCGGCGTACCAAGCGCGCAGCGCTTCGGCGCCGTAGCGATCGTGGAACCAGCTCACGAATGCGCCCGCCACCGTGTAGGCGGTCGAGGACGCCTTGGTCAGAAAGCCGAGCCGGAACACCGACTCCATCTCCGGCAGCAGCTTCAGGTCGAGCAGCGCTTTCGACCATTCGAGCAGCGTGAAGTCGTCGTCCTCACCGGGCGAGGCGGCGACCGCGATGCCTTCGATGCGACCTGGATCGGGCACCAGCCCATGAAACGGCCCGGCGACGTGAAACGGTCCCGGGCCAAAGCTGCCGCTGACGACGTGGGCGAGCTCGTGGCCGAGCGTGGGATGCGGAAAGCCGGCGGCTTGAACGTAGATCTCTGCGCGCCAGGGCTTGGCGATGTACGTGTGCGACGCGCCCATCAGCGCGCCCTTCTCGGCGTCGGATGCGAATAGGTACACGGTCACCCGCTCCGGACCGCGGGCGCCCAGGTAGGCCTCCACCTGCGGCAGATGACCCAGGCATTCGCGAGCCACGCGCTCGGCGTCGGGCTTGGGTATGCCGGAGGAGTAAACGACCCGGCAGCGTCCCTGCTCGAGGCTCCTGCCCAGCGCCCGTTCGATGCTGGCGGGGGTGCTCCAATGCCCGAGCGAGGCCCCGCCGAGCGTGATGGCCAGGCTGATGCATGCCGCCAGCGCGCCGAGCAGAACGCAGCCCGGGCGGCGCCGGGAGACCAGCGCCAGCCGTCCGTCGGCGTCCCGCACCGCGTGCCAGGCGAGCACCCCGGCCGCGAGTAGCGTTGCCAGCGACCCGATGCGGTAGCTGATCAGCCTGGTCCCTGGGTCGATCACGGTGTCGTAGAGCGGGCCAGCGAAGTAGCCCACGAACGGATCGAAGCCGAACACCATCGGGCTCGTGTAGAAGCGCGCAAAGCCCAGCGCGATACCGCCCAGCGGTCCCGAGAGCGCGAGCAGCACGCCGGCCACGCGCCGTCGCCTGAAGCGCCCCGCCACGAGTCCGGCCAGCGCTCCCCAAGCCCCACCGAGCGCGGCGCCTGGCGCCGGCCCGGTCGCCCACAGCTCGTAGCCGAGCGGCGCATCGCAGAACCCCACCCGCAGCCCATGCAGGGTGGCGATCAGCGCGCCCACCAAGGCGAATACCGCCCCCCACGCCACGCCACGCCCGAGCGCATCGAAGGGCTGCAGCTCGCGCTCGCGCAGCACCCCCAGCGCCGTCGCCAGCGACACCAGCGAGGGCAACACCAGGCCGCCTGCCAGCGCTGACTCGTAGCCCGGTCCACCAAACTGGGGCACGAAGCCCACCGCCACCAGCATCACGGCCGACGCGGTCAGCGCCACGACCTCCGCCGACCTGGCCGCGATGACTACGCGCACGGTTTAGACGTGGGCTTCGCCGGCCGCGGGCGGGGCGGCTTCGTCATGATCGGGATCCGGCTCGGGCTCGGCCAAAACCAGGGGCAGCACCTCGTCGAGCCGGTGCACCAAGTGGAAGCGCAGGTCGACCTTGACCTCGTTCGGCACTTCATCGAGGTCGCGCGCGTTCGCCGCGGGCAGAACGATCTCGCGAATCCCGGCGCGGTGCGCAGCCAGGACCTGATCCTTGATGCCGCCCACCGCCAGCACGCTCCCGCGCAGCGTCAGCTCTCCGATAACCGCCACATCCGGCTTCACCGGTGCGCGCAGCAAGAGCGACGTCACGGCCACGAACATCGCCACGCCCGCGCTCGCCGCGTCGCGGGCAGAGCCACCGCGCGGCACGTGCAGGTGCAGGTCGATCGACTTCAGCCACTCCGGATCCAGCCTGAGCCGCTCCGCGCGCGAACGGACGAACGACACCGCGGTCGCCGCCGACTCCTTGGCGACGTTGCGCAGGCTGCCGGTGATGTAGATCTCGCCCTTGCCCGGCATGCGGGTGGCTTCGATGATCAGCAGATCTCCACCCGCGCCCGAGACCGACAAGCCGACGGCCACGCCGGGCGCAAGCTTGCGCTCGCTCAGCTCCGGCCGGTGCTTTTCGGGCCCGAGTAGCTCGCGCACGAGCTCCGCGCTCACGCTGGTGTGCGGCGGGGCCGAGCCCTCGGCGATCTTCACCGTCACGTCGCGACAGACCGCCGCGACCTCGCGCTCCAAATTGCGGACGCCGGCCTCGCGCGTATAGAAGTCGACCAGGCACTCGATGCCCTCGTTCTGGAACTCGAGCTGCGCCGTGGTCAGCCCGTGCTCCTTGATCTGCTTGGGTACCAGGAATTGCCGTGCAATCGCGCACTTTTCCGAGCGCGTGTAACCTGGGACCTCGATCATTTCCATGCGATCGCGCAGCGCGTCGGGGATGTTGTAGCGGTAGTTGGCGGTGGCGATGAACGTCACCTCCGACAGATCGAAGGGCAAGTCGATGTAGTGGTCCTGGAACGTGTCGTTCTGCGCGGGATCGAGCACCTCGAGCAGCGCGGCGGCCGGATCGCCGCGCATGTCGGAGCCCATCTTGTCGACTTCGTCGAGCACCAGGACCGGGTTGCGACAGCCCACCTTCTTCAGCGCTTGAATGATGCGGCCGGGCAGCGCCCCGACGTAGGTGCGGCGGTGCCCCCGGATCTCGGCCTCGTCGCGCACGCCGCCGAGCGAGATGCGCCCGTAGCGACGGCCCATGGCGCGCGCGATCGAGCGGCCGAGCGACGTCTTGCCCACGCCGGGAGGCCCGACGAACAGCAGGATCGGACCCTTCTTGTCCTTGCGCAGCTGGCGGATGGCCGAGTACTCGACGATGCGCTTTTTGACGCCTTCCAGGCCAAAATGATCCTCGTCCAGGCAACGCCGCACTTCCTTGACGTCGATGCGATCCGGCGTGGTGCGGTTCCAGGGCAGGTCGGCGAGCCACTCCACGTACGTACGGGTCACCTGGAACTCGGCCGACTGCGGCTGCATGCCGCTCAGGCGCGACAGCTGCTTGCGTGCCGTTTTTTCGGCCTCGGGCGGCAGCTCGGCACGGGCAATGCGATCGCGCAGCGCCTCGACCTCGTCGTCGTCGCTGGCCTCACCCAGCTCTTCCTTGATGCTCTTCATCTGCTGGCGAAGCGCGTAGTCGCGCTGCGAGCGACTGAGCTCGGTCTGCACCAGTGACGAGATCTCGTCCTTCACGCGCAGCACCTCGAGCTGTCGCTCGACCATGCCCAGCACCAGCTCGACGCGCTCTTTGACGTCGAAAGCTTCGAGGATGCGCTGACGCACGGCGATGCTGGCGTGCTCCTCCGGGAAATTCGAGGCGATCAGATCCGCCAGGGCGCCGGGCTCGCGCACGTTGTCCAGGATGCTGGCGGTCTCCTTGGGCAGGTTCGGCAGCAGCCCCAGCACCTGGCGGGTGCTTTCACGCAGCTTGCGCCCGAGCTCGCGCAGCTCGGGGCTGAGATCGCTCGGCTCGGTCACCCGCTCGATCTCGGCACGCATGAACGGCTCGAGCCCCAGCGGCTGCTTCAGCTTGAAGCGCCCGAGCCCGTTCAGGACGACGCTGTAGTTGGAGGGCCCCAGGCGGATCACTTTCACGACCCGCGCTAACGTGCCGACGCCGTAGAGGTCTTCGAACACGGGCTCGACCGTGTCGGCCTGGCGCTGCGTCAGCACGCCGACGAGCGCGCTGTCCTCGCCGGTGAGCTCCTCCACGAGCCGAACGCTCCGAGGGCGTCCCACGTTGATGGGCACCACGGACATCGGAAACAGTACGGAATTCCGTAATGGCAGAACCAGAATCTGCTCTGGCTCGCCTGGGCGATCGCCGCCACGCATCCGCTCACAGTACTACCGCACCATCACTAGTCCAGCGCCGTCTCCCTTACCCAGGCCCGCTTGGAAGAAAATCCTCGC
>DATDEV010000346.1:0-6264 GCA_036522995.1 Polyangiaceae bacterium | reverse complement strand
GAAAGCACGCTTCGTTTCGCAAAGGCCGAGCAACGCTGGGCGGGCGAGCTGTGGAACGTCTCATTCCTCCCTCTGCCTCAACCGCAGGTGCCTCAACGACACGTTGGGGCTGGGGCCCCAACTATCCGCGGGACAGAGTCGAGCGCGGTCACTAAAAAATCGCGCCGTCATCGGAACTGCGGGCTCGAGTCAGCTAGCTCAGCGCTCGCCGTCAGGCGGTGATATTGTAAGCGTTCGATCTGACGACGGGCGTCGCGCTCTTCGCTCAACCCACGGAGGGAACCGTGACGGCATTGTTCGCTAATCAAGAGGTCTGGCACGTCCTGCTCGCGTCCGACGACATGAAACGCATGAATGTCGATCAGCTCGACGACGCGTTTCGCCTCAGCCTCGTTGACGCTTCCACCATGGTGTGGAAGGCCGGCATGAATACCTGGCAACGCCTCGGTTCGATAGCCGGCATCGACGACGAGCTCGAGACCATTGCGCGACCGGTGCCCGCTGCGCGTCAGCTCACCGCCGCACGCGCGTGGCCAGCCCCACCGTCAGCGCCGCCTCCGCGGCGACCCGCGCCGCCAGCGCTTGCGGAGACCGCCCTCAATCCGTTTGCTGCCACGACTCCGGTCTTCAGCTCGCCGCAGCTGCTGGCTCCGGTTTACTCCACCCCGCTCGCCGCCGATCCCTACGTGCTGCCAAAGCGGCGCGTCGCCATCCCGAGCGAGGTCGACTTTCGGCGCAGCTCGCGTGGCGTGCGTTGGGGACGCTGGCTCGGGGCGCTGGTGCTGCTGACCGGCGCAGTGCTGGTCGCCCATCGACAAGACCTGCTGCGCCAGGGTGCGCGCCAGCTCGGGCTGGAGAACAAGTACCTGGCAGGTGAACGGCGGGTGACCGCCTTCGTGGCGACCAAGTCGCCACCGCAGCTTCGGGCCGCGCTGACGCGGCTCGCGCTCTTGCCGTCGACGAACGCGCTCGTGCCGAGCGAGCTCTCGCGCGCGAACAAGCCGCTGCCCGCGCCCGCCGCCCTCGTTGCGCTCACCAAGGCGACGCCCGAGCCTTCTCAGCCGAGCCAGCCGGAGGTGAAGACGGTGTCGCTCGACTCGCTCCCGCTGCTGACCAGCGAGCCCGCCGTCGCCGCAGCCTCGCCCGCGCCGATCCATGCAGCGCGCCCGCACGCACCAGCCGCCCGCGAGCCAAAGCCGCGCGCCAAAACCCCTGCCCGCCAGACCACCGCAGCGGCCGAAGCAGCTCCCGAACCTGCGCCCGCGCCCAAGCGCGCCCAGAGCGAGCCCGCGCTTCCGCCCGCCTCGCCCAACGAGAGCTTTCTCAAGGCCGCCATTCGCCAAGCCATCGTCGCCGACACCGCCAAGGGCAAGTAGTGCTAGCTAGTAGATGTCGCCGTCGATGAAATTGCCCGGCGGGTCGTAGCAGCAGACCACCCGGCGTTGTGGGAGTCGACATAGATTTGCGCGTCACCGCTGGCAGCGCCGCCACCAGCGGCCACCTTCGGGCGCGTCTCCGCCAGCATTGCCCGTAGCTTTGCCAGCGGTGGGCGCTGCGCCGCCGCTACCACCGCTGCGGGCTGTGCTGCTGCCGCCGCTGCCGCCGTTTCCCAGCGGGTCGTCGACGACGCTCGTGCACGAGCAGAGCGACAACGTGCAAATCACGCCAGGCGCAGTGTCCGCGACATCGGGTCATGATTAGCAGCTTCCGAGCAGAGTTCTAGCGGGTTAAGCTAGCTCGACGGGGCGCGAAGAGACCAGCGATGTCCCTGCCATCCACACTCACACTGTTCGCGGAGCTCGCCGAGCTGCTCGCGGGGGACGACGCTGCCGGATGTCTGTCCGCAGCGCTCTCACGACTCGCGGAGCTAGGCATCGGCGTCTACGATGGCACCAGCGGCGAAGCATGGCTGGTCGTGCGCGTGGGCGAGCGCACGCTCGCACTGAGCTGCAAGTCGAGCGAAGATCCGGAGTTTCGCGGGCTGCTAGCAGGTCTGCTTCAGCTCGCGCTGCGACGCGTGCTCGACCAGCAGCAGCTCCAGCACACCACCGACCGCGTGGAAATGCTGTCAGCGGCGTCGTTCGACGGGATCTTGATCCACGTCGACGGGGTCGTGATCGAGGCCAATCAGCGCATTACGGAGATGTCGGGTTGGTCGCGCGAGGAGATGTTGGGACCGCACTCCATGATGCGCACCGCTGCACCGGAAGACCTGGCCGGCATCGTCGAACGGGTGCGCAGCGGCTACGAGGGTAGCTACCAGATCACCGCAGTGCGCAAGGATGGGACGCGCTTCCCTGCCGAGCTGCACACCAAGCAGAGCCGGCTCGGCGATCGGCCCGTGCGCGTGGCCGCCGTGCGCGACATCAGCGAGCGGGAACGTACGCTGTCGCTGCTACGCGAAAGTGAGCAACACCTGCATGACCTGGCGCTCGGCGCGTTCGACTTCATGGTCGTGCAGCAGGGCGGAGTGATCGTCGACGTGGGCGGCAACCACGAGGCTATTCTCGGGTTTACGCGCGAGCAGCTGGTGGGCCGCCCCCCACTCGACTTCATCGCGCGAGCCGCCCGCCCGGTGGCCGCCGAGATCCTGGCCGAGGAGCGACCCGGCGCCTACCAGACGGTGCTGATCGATGCGGCCGGTGACGAGCTACCCGTGGAGGTCGTGGGCGTGCGTTCTACCCTGGCCGGCAAGCGCGCTCGCGTGGCCGGCTTTCGTGACTTGCGCGACGCGCGTCGACGCGAGCACGAGCGGCGCAAGCTCGAGCAACAGCTCGAGCGCAGTCAGCGACTCGATAGCCTGGGGGTGCTGGCGGGAGGCATCGCCCACGACTTCAACAATCTGCTGGTCGGCGTGATCGGCAATGCCAGTCTGCTCATCAACATGCTCGAGGCACCGCTAGCGCGGGAAGCAGCCAAGGCTATCGTCACTGCCGGCGAGCGCGCGGCCTCGCTGACCCGACAGATGCTCGCCTACGCGGGCCATCAAGATCTGGGTCGGCGGGAGCCGTTCGATCTGGCCGCGCTGTTCCGTGAGCTCCGCACGCTACTGGACGCCACGCTGTCGAAGAAAGCCGCGCTCAGCGTCGAGCTGGAGCCCGCGAGCATCGTGCTCGGAGATCGCGCGACCATCACGCAAGTGATGATGAACCTGCTGACCAACGCCTCGGACGCGTTGCTGGGCAAGCCGGGCAGGATCGAGATTCGGGCTCGTCACGTGCACGAGCTGGACGCGCGCTGGGACGACGCGCTGGGCGCGAGCGTCGGACCGGGCGACTGGATGCTGATCGAGGTCGAGGACAACGGTGTGGGCATGGACGAAGCCACGCGGCTACGCGTATTCGAGCCATTCTTCACCACCAAGGAGAACGGCCACGGCCTGGGTCTGGCCGCCTGCCTCGGCATCGTCAAAAGCCATGGCGGGGCGCTGCTGCTCGAGAGCGAGCCGAACCGAGGCAGCTGTTTTTCATTGGTGCTGCCCAGCGCGGAGCACCACGAGCCGGCCGTTTCCAAGCGACCGGACCCTCACGCGACCAAGCCTTGTCGAGTGCTGGTGATCGACGACGAAGAGCTCGTGCGCTCTCAGCTGCGGCGCTCGCTCGAGCGGCGCGGTTACGAGGTGGACGAAGCGTGCGACGGCCTGAGCGGAGTGGCGGCCGCTGCTGCCCATCCAGCGGACGTGCTGGTGATCGACATGACCATGCCGGACATCGACGGCGCCGAGGTCGTCCGCCGCGTGCGCGCCAGCGGCTCGCGCGCAGCGATCGTGCTGTCGTCCGGCTATCAGGCGGCCGCCGCCGCCGAGCGGCTCGGCCCAGATGCCTACCAGGTGTTCTTGCCCAAACCCTACGGGCTAAACGAGCTCGTCGATGCCGTCGAGAAGGCACGCGCCCTAGTCGCGGCCGAGCCCCCCCGGAGCTAGCCGCCACGCGAGCGTGAGCGCGCAGCGCGAGCGGCCTCGCCAGCCCCGAGCACGCGACCGGCGGGGGTATCAAAGCAGTCCGTCGAGGAAGCGGACGGCTGCTATTTCGGCGCTTGGCTGGGCTGGCGGCGCCTGGCGCAGGCTGCGATAGAGGTCGACCGTGGCGCGTAGCGCTTGCGCGCAGCTGCGCGCGTCGTGGCTCGCCACGGTTAGCGCCAGTTTCGCGGCCAGGTCTGGCGCTAACCGTTCGACGCGCCGCACCCCGCTGGGCCGCGCGCCCGCGCGCAGCAGCCCCAGCGGACCCAGCACTTCGCTGCGCAAGTAGCCGAGCAGCGACAGCGCTTCGAATAGCTCGCCACGCGCGATCTTGGTGGCCCCGTAGTGCACCCAAGTCCAAAAGCGCGCTTCGATCCAGGCCGCGTCCGGCGTGGGGTAGTAGGCAGTGCCCTCGAGCGCATCGCTAATGCGGCCCGAGCGCTGCCACAGAATCGCCGGATCCTCGACACGATCGGCGATGTCCTCGAGGCTCACGAATTTGAGATCCACGTGCAGCAGCGGCTCGCCGTACAAGCACACCAGCAGGCGCGGTTCGCCCACATGCTCGCCGGTGAAGGCCGCGAGCAACTGGCCGAGCGAGCCGGCGATGGTTGTGCGCGCGCGCAGCACCGCCTCGTAATCAGCCGGCTCGACCGCGATCACCAGGTCCAAGTCGCTATGCTCGTCCATGCTGTTGGTCAGGTACGAGCCGCCCGCGGCGACGCCTACCAGGCGCGCATCGCGCTGCAGTCGTTCGACCACACCCAGCAGAAAGCTGCGGTGCGGCTGCGGCAGCGAGCTTGGAACTTCGCTCTCCATCGGCCGAAGCCTAAGCGCGGTGTCGAAGCGCCGCTACAGGGTGAATGACCGACGCGCTCGGCTGACGCCTTGGCGACGGCCGGCGAGTGCCTTACGTTCCGGTCATGGTCGTGGCCGCGCTGCTCGTCTATCTGGCCGTCTCGGGCGCTCGCGCCTGGCTTTCGTGGCTGAACTTGCGGCATCTAGCGCGGGAGGGCCACCGCGTTCCGGTGGGCCTCGAAGGCTTGGTCGACCGAGCTCGGCTGGGCCAGATCAGCGACTACACGTCGGAGCAAGCGCGCTTCGGGCTGGTGCACAGCGCGCTGTCGACCGCGCTGACCGCGGCGTTCTTGTTCGGCGGCGGGCTCGGCTGGTACGACCGACTCAGCCAGGGCTGGTCGAGCTCGTTCGTAGGGCAGAGCGTGCTGTTCGTTCTGGGGCTAACGCTGGCGGGCACGCTGCTGGAGATTCCGTTCCAGCTCTACGGCACCTTCCGTATCGAAGCGCGGCACGGCTTCAACCGACAGACTTGGGGGCTGTGGTGGACGGACTGGATCAAGGGCGTGCTGCTGTCGGTGCTGCTCACTTCGGCACTTTCGGCGGGGGCCTTTGCGCTCGTGCAGGCGGCCCCGAACAGCTGGTGGTTGTGGGTCAGCGCGCTGATCGCTGCGGTCAGCCTGCTGATGACGTTCGTGTCTCCCTACGTGATCGAGCCGCTGTTCAACAAGCTCGAACCGCTGGAGGTCGACGGCTTGTCGGACGAGATTCGCTCGATGACGGCGCGCGCCGGTGTGAGCGTGGCGCGCGTGCTCAAGGTCGACGCCTCACGCCGCAGCGGGCACTCGAACGCCTATTTTACGGGCCTGGGCCGGGTCAAGCGCGTGGTGCTGTTCGATACGCTGCTGGCGCAGATGAGCCACGCGCAGATCTTGGCCGTGCTCGCGCACGAGCTCGGCCACTGGAAGAAGCACCACGTGCTGGTGCGCATGCTGGTGATGCTGCTGCTGCTCGTGCTGGGCGCTTTCCTGGCATTCCGGCTGGCGCCGACCGACGCCTTGACGAGCCTGGTCGGGCTGCCCAGCGCGTCATTTGCGGCGCGCTTGCTGCTGCTGATGGTGGTGGCTTCGGTCGTCACCTTTCCGCTCACGCCGTTGCTGTCGGCCTGGTCTCGCCGCGACGAGCGTGAGGCCGACCGCTTCGCCGTCGACCTGCATGGCGAGGCGCGCGATCTGGCCGACGCGCTGGCCAAGCTCGGCACCGAAAACCTCTCCAACCTGCACCCGCACCCGCTGTACGCAGCCTTTTACTATTCCCATCCACCACTGGTCGAACGCATCACCACCCTGCGCGCCCTGCCCACCCGCGCCCGATAAGCACGCCGCAAAACCTAGCCTCTCCACGCGGCCGTTTGTCACTCCCAGATATTCACAGGGAGTCGGAGATGGCGGCGGCCGCCGCCCTGATGGGATGAAACGGCAGTCGGAAGGGCCTATTGAGGCGCCGTCGCA
>DATDEV010000345.1:0-4710 GCA_036522995.1 Polyangiaceae bacterium | reverse complement strand
AGAATGTTCCCAGAGTGACGGAAGGCAACGATTCCGAACCGGGACAATCACTCGTCGGCACCGTGCTGGCGGGTCGCTATCGCATCGAGAGCTTGCTCGGGTCCGGTGGCATGGGCTCGGTGTATCGCGCCGAGCACGTTCTGATGCGCAAGGCCTGCGCGGTGAAGGTGCTTCACCGCGAGATGACTCAGGTCAAGGAGGTGGTCGCTCGCTTCGAGCGCGAAGCGGTGGCGGCCGCGCGCATCGAGCACCCCAACGTGGCCACCGCCACCGACTTCGGTCAGCTCGAGAATGGCTCGTTTTACCTGGTGCTCGAATTCATCGAGGGCATGAGCCTGGCCCGGCTGATCGCCGAGCAGGGCGCGCTGCCCGAACAGCGCGCGCTGGGGATAGTGCGGCAGATCGCCGACGCGCTCGGCGCGGCTCACGGGGCGGGCATCGTGCACCGCGACCTGAAGCCGGACAACGTGATGCTGGTGTCGAAGGACAGCGCCGCCGACTTCGTCAAAGTGCTCGATTTCGGCATCGCCAAGGTCAAGCTGGACGGCGAACCCGGCACCGAGCAGCAAGCGCTCACGCGCTTGAACAGCGTGATGGGGACGCCCGAGTACATGGCCCCCGAGCAGGCGCGCGGCGAAGAGGTCGATCTGCGCGCCGACCTGTACATGCTCGGCACGATTCTGTACGAGATGCTGAGCGGGAAGTCGCCGTTTCGGCACGAAGAGTTCGTGGTCATCCTGACCAAGAAGCTCACCGAGGACCCGCCGCCGCTGCCCGAGCACGTCTCGCCGGCCACGCGTGAGCTCGTCTCGCGGCTGCTCCAGCGTGACCCCAAGGATCGACCGCAGAGCGCGGCCGAGATCGCCGCCAGCATCGACGGCATGCTCGGCTTCACGGCGTCGCCAGCCAGCGCCGTGTTCGCACCCGTCTCGGGGCAGGTCGCGGCAAGCAAGCGAGCTTCCATGACTTCGGAAGTTGCCAACGAAAGCGTTGCCTACGCCAACACGGTCGTGGGCATGGCGGCGCCGGAGCCGGTCGAAAAGGCCGAGAAGGCCGAGAAGGCCGAGAAGGCCTGGATTGTGCTGCTGAAAGGCGCGCGCCAGCAGGTCATGCAGCTGGCCCGGCGCCGGCTGGCGCTCGGCTCGCGCCAGGTGCCGCTGGGGCTGATCGGCGGCGCCCTGTTCGGGCTGCCGGTGCTGCTGGCACTGCTACTGACGCTCGGCTCGCAGGGGTCGAGCGTCGCAGCCGAACCGACGTCGGGCGTGGCGGCGCTGAACGCGCCGATCGACGACGATCTGTCGGAGCTGATGCAGCGCGCCGAGAGTGGCGAGCGGCCTGCGCTCGCCGAGCTGCTCTCGCGCGCTGCCGAAGCCAAGTCGGCACCGGTCTACCGCGCGCTCGGTCGCGGCTACTTCAAGCTCGGACAGCTGGACGCAGGCCTTCGCGCCTACCGCTCGGGCGGCGCGCTGGACCCGTCGCTGGGCGACTCGCCCGAGGTGCTCGCCGATCTGCGACTGGGGCTGGCCGACGCGCCGAATCAACAGCTCACGCTCGAGGTCGCGGCCGTGCTCGGGGCCGGCGGCGCTGACTTTCTCTACGGCGTGTGGGACGACAAGCGCCCGGCGAACGCCGCGCTCTCGAAGCAGGCCAAGGCGCTGCTCGATAGCGAGAGGGTGCAGCTCAGCGCCAGCCCCGCGCTGAAGGTGCTGCTCGACCTGGCCAAAGCCAAAGCCGAAGGCTGCGCGGCGCTGAAGAAGGTCCTGCCACGCGTCGAGCAGAGCGGCGACGCGCGCGTGGTGCCCCAGCTCACCCGCCTGACCGATCGGAAGGGCTGCGGCTTTCTGGGCCTCGGGGACTGCTTTGGGTGCCTGCGCCGTAGCAAGGATCTGAGCAACGCGCAGAAGGCTGCCGCCGAGCGAGCGGCGCCCAAGGTTGGCGGTTAACTATTTAATATTAAAGACTAATTCTCGGCGCCGCTTGACAGCGGCCGAGCGAAGGACCAAAGCAATCCGCTAATCTGGATAGCAGGATACGTGGTCCTCACCCACTTCGTCGAAACGCTCAATCTGCTCGGTGACGAAAGCCGGCTGCGGCTTTGCGCGCTGCTGCGCGAGCGCGAGCTGTGCGTGACCGATCTGGTGCGCGTGACCGGCATCTCGCAGTCGCGCGTTTCTACGCACCTGGGGCGCTTGCGCGAGGGCGGCTTCGTGCGCGATCGCCGGCAGGGTCAGCAGGCCTTCTACGCCCTGGCGCTCGACTCGCTGCCCCAGACGGCGCGCACGGTGCTCGATGAGGCGGCGCGCTCGTCGGATCCGACCCTGGAAGGCGATCAACGTCGGCTGCTCGAGCTGGAGGCGGAGCGACGCGGCGGCGCACCCGAATTCGCCGACGACATCGAGCGTTATTACTCGCCAGGGCGTACCTGGCAGTCGCTGGCGGCAGGCCTGGCGGCGTTGCTGGAGCTGGGGGACGTGCTGGACGTGGGCTCAGGTGATGGCTCGGCGGCAGCGTCGCTGGCTCCTTACTGTCGCTCGCTCACGTGCATCGACACCAGCGCGCGCATGATCGAGGCTGCGAGCGAGCGCCTCCAGCGCTTCGAGCAGGTGACGTGCCGCGTGGCCGACGTGCACCAGTTGCCGCTGGCTGCCGAATCCTTCGACAGCGTGCTGATGTTCCACACCCTGACCTACGCCGAGCAGCCGGCGCGGGCGCTCGGCGAGTGCGCCCGGGTGCTGCGCCCCGGCGGGCGCCTGGTGCTTTTGTGCCTGGACGAGCACCGTCAGCACGAAATTACGGCGCCTTATGGCGAACGCCATTCCGGCTTCTCTCCGGCCACGCTCCGCGCTTTGCTGAGCGAGGCCGGCCTCGAGGTTCAGGCTGCGGACGTCGCCTCGCGCGAGTCCCGCAAGCCTCACCTACAAGTCGTGCTCGCCGTGGCGACCAAACCGTCTCTTGGTTCGTTGGCGCCCCAGCCCCAACCCGACCCCAACTGATCGCAATCCGCAAAAAGTCATCATGCATCCCCTCCAAGCACTCCTTCACAAACGCATCGCCATCATCGACGGCGCCATGGGTACGACCATTCGCACCTATGGCATGACCGAAGCGGACATCCGCGGCGAGCGCTTCAAGGACTCCAAGAAGGACCTGCTCAACAACGGCGACCTGTTCTCGCTGACGCAGCCGAAGATGATCTGCGACATCCACCGCCGCTTCCTGGAAGCTGGCGCGGACATCATCGAGACCAACACCTTCGGCGCCACCAGCATCACGCAGAGCGAGTTCTTCGTCGACGATCCGCGCGAGCATGGTGGTCGGAAGGATCCCGAATTTTACCAGAAGATCATCGACACGCCGTCGCTTCGGGATCTGGCCTGGGAAGTCAACGAGCAGTCGGCGCGCCAATGTCGCGAATGGGCCGACCGCGTGGCGAATGCCGACGGCAAGCAGCGCTTCGTTGCGGGTGCCATCGGTCCGCTCACGGTTTCGCTGACCAACTCGCCCGACGCCGACGACCCCGGCTTCCGCGTTTGCACCTTCGACCAGGTGAAACAGGCCTACGTGGAGCAGGTGCGGGCGCTGATCGCGGGCGGTTCCGACGTACTGCTGGTCGAAACCATCTTCGATTCGCTCAACGCCAAGGCCGCGCTGGTGGCGATCCAGGAGGTGTTCGAACAGGACGGCAAGCAGCTCCCGATCATGATCTCGGCTGCGGTCGGTCGCGGCGGCGAGACCATGATCTCGGCGCAGACGGTCGAAGCGCTGTGGAACGCGGTCAGTCACGTGAAGCCGCTGTCGATCGGGCTCAACTGCTCGCTCGGACCCGACCTGATGTTCCCGTTTCTGAGCGAGCTGTCGCAAAAGTCGAGCGCCGCCATCAGCTGCTATCCGAACGCGGGTTTGCCGAATCCGTTGTCAGTCACCGGCTTCGATCTCGAGCCCGCCGACATGGGCAGGTACCTGTCGGAATTTGCCGCCTCGGGGCTGGTCAATATCGCTGGCGGCTGCTGCGGCAACACGCCCGAGCACATCGCGGCCATCGCCCAGGCGCTGGACGGCCGTCATCCGCGCGATTTCGCCGAGGTGCCCAGCACGACGACCATCTCGCTGCCAGCAACGTTGCCGAGCGTCGCCAGTGACGAATGGCGCCCGCTGCGCCTGTCGGGCTCGCAGCCGTTCACGCAGCAAAAGGGCGTGTACATGATGATCGGCGAACGCACCAACGTCGCCGGCTCGCCCAAGTTCGCCAAGCTGATCAAGGAAGGCAAGTACGAGGACGCGGTCAGCGTCGCGCGTCAGCAGGTCGAAAGCGGCGCCAACGTGATCGACGTGTGCATGGACGAGGGCATGATCGATGGCGTCACAGCGATGGCGCGCTTCCTGAGCCTGCTCGGCAGCGAGCCCGAGGTCGCCAAGGTCCCGTTCATGGTGGACTCCTCCAAGTGGGAGGTGATCGAGGCCGGCCTCAAGTGCCTGCAGGGCAAGGGCATCGTCAACTCGATCTCGCTCAAGGAAGGCGAGCCGAAGTTCCGGGAGAACGCAGCGACCGTGTTCAAGTACGGCGCCGCGGTGGTGGTGATGGCCTTCGACGAGCAGGGCCAGGCCGCCGGCTACACCGACAAGATCCGCATCTGCGAGCGCGCCTACCGCATCCTGGTCGAGGAGGGCATCGAGCCGCAAGACATCATCTTCGATCCCAACATCCTGACG
>DATDEV010000344.1:0-6737 GCA_036522995.1 Polyangiaceae bacterium | reverse complement strand
AGCTCCACAGAAGTAAGCTTGTGCTCAGGCATGGGCCCGCTGGTGGCCTGCACGCGACGTGCCTTGCTACCCGCGACCCCGGTTCTGGCTCGGATCCCAGAGCCGCCAACACCGGCGATAACTGGTTGGTCGTGCCGGCGTGAGGCAATTCGTCACTACTGGGTCAGGGGGCCCCACCCGGAATGACCTCGGGTCCGCCGTCCGGGCATTTGGGTCGAACGCCGCGCAACTGGCGGGCGTCGCGGGGGAGCGTCAGGACGCGACCGCCGCGCGCGCTTGATGCACGGCCGCGGCGAGCGAGTGCACGGCCGCCGAAGGCGCGCTGCGGGCGAACTCGAGCACGCGCTCGGCGTCCTCCAGGCGCAGACTCTTGAGCTGCTGGATGGTGAGCGTGCAGGCTGCTTCGATGCCGCGACTGCGGGCACACAAATCGATCCAGAACAGGCGCGCCTCGCGCGGTAATGGGCGGCGCCGCGCAGCACTCTCGATCAGATGCAGCGCAAACAACGAATCGCCGCAGGCATCCTCGACGGCCGCGCAGCACAGCACGTCGAGCGTTTCGTCGGCGCGGATCCACGACAGCGCGTTGCGGGCATTCTCGGGGCGACCGCGACCGAGCTCGCACCACGCCACGGTTTCGAGCGCGGCACGCTGGGTGCCGATGCAGCGCGCCGCTTCGGCGACCCGGCGCGCCACGACCAGAGCCTGAATGTGAGCGCCTCGCGTGAGCAGGGTCCGGGCGAGCTCGAGCTCCCCCGCCAGACCGAGCCGCTCATCGGCGTCCGTCCGCGACTGGCGGATGCGCGACAGCGTGAGCGCGAAGCCCGCAGCCACCGAGATGAGCGTGGCCACGCCGTTCTCGGCCACCAGCAGCGACCAAGCGGCCACCAGGAAGGCGAGAACCAACGCGCCCAGCTGCGCCGCTGCATCCAACTTTTTGGCGGTGAAGTGAGACATTCTCAAACTAACGCAAATTGTTACACGCCTTCTTCAAACTCGGCCATGAGCAAATCGACGGCAATCACTGCTGCTTAACGACAAGCTGCGCACCGATGTAGGTTCTCGCTAGGTTGGCTGGGATGGCACAAACAGGGCCAGGCCTAGGGCGGGCCTGCCCTGGCCAAATGCATGAAACCGCGCACATCGTCGGTCAAGACGTGTGGCACGGCACGTGCTGAAATGACGCTCAGCATGCGAGCAAGCTCAGCCCGACCGCTCCACGCGCACCGCGGGCTCGCGCTGCTCGGCTTGGTAATTACAACCGCGAGCTGCTCCGGGCGCAGCAGCCCGCCAGTCACGCTCAGCGGTCCCCGTGACTGCAGCTTCATCCCGCGCGAGGGCGAGGGCGGGGCCGATCCGGAGAGCGTCGGCCTGCGCATCAACGAGGTGATGACCGGAAACGATGGGGCCTGGGTCGACGAAGCCGGTGAGACCAACGACTTCATCGAGCTCATCAACAGCGGCCCGGACAAGCTGCGGCTGGATCGCTACTTCATCGGCGACCACGTCGGCGAGGCCACTCGCCTGCCCGACGTCGTGCTGCCGCCGGGCGCGACGATCCTGATCTGGGCCGACGACAACCCCGAGCAAGGCGCCTGGCACCTGCCGTTCAAGCTCTCGAGCTCCGGGACGCCGATCCTGCTGTGGGCGGACAAGCAGCCATCAGACACGCTCGGCACGACCTGCCCCTTGCTCGACCTGGTCAGCGTGCCCGAGCTGCCGCGGTCCGAGAGCTACGCGCGGCTGCCGGATGGCTCTGGCGACTTCGTCGTGTGTCGTTACGCGACGCCCGAACGCCCCAACGGCGAGAGCTGCGAGCCCCCGCCACCGCCCAACCTCGTCGACGACATCGAGTTTGCGGACTACGACTGGCCCGCGCCCTTCCCGCCGATTGCCGGGCCGCTGGTGCTGTCCGAGCTGGCGCTGCTGCCGGCCGCGTTCGTCGAGGTGCTCAACGCCAGCGAAGCGAGCGTCGCGCTCGCCGACTTCGAGCTCCGCCTGGCGCCGCAAGCACCAGGTCAGGCCTGGCCCGACGCAGCTGCGGGTGTAGCGCTGACCTGGCCCGACACGGCCCAGACGCTCGCGGGCGGCGAACGCGTCGTCGTGCCCGTGAGCGAGGCCGAGCTGGCGCTGAGCGGCATCTCCGCCAGCAGCGATTTCGAGGGCGTGGCCACGCTGTTCGCGAGCGAGTCGAGCGAGCCGAGCGACCGTCTGGACTTCATGAGCTGGCCGAGCGGAGCCGCGCTGGCGCGCCTGCCGGACGCCAGCGGACCAGCGCGCTTCTGCCAAAAGCCGAGCCCCGGCGCTTCGAACGAAGACTGTGAGCAGCTCGCTACGCGCGAGCTGGCGAGCGGCCGCGCGCGACACCTGGCCACCGAGGGCGACTTCGACCGTTTGGCGGAAGGGGGCACCGAGGTCGGCGAAGCCGCCGTCAAGTTCGTGGTCGACATGGAGGCCGGCGACGTCGTGCATCTGCTCGGCACGCGTGACTGGGCGCTGCACTACACCTGGGTTCGCGAAGCGATCGAGCTCCTGCCCCACCTCGATCGCTGCGACCCCGCGCAAGCTGCGGAGTTCGACACGGCCTGGACTCTGTTCAGCCAAACTGAGTACTTCCGCGTGGAAGGGCGGCGCTACCTCTTGGGCTCGCTGGTGCGCCACCAGAACGGCACCAAGACCGTGGAGTTCACGCCCGGCGACACCATCATCGGCGAGCAGATGCAGCGCGCCTTCTTTGCGGTGATGCGCAGCGTGCCCGATCCGGCGAGCTGGGCCATCAGGCCCACCGAAGGCCGGCAGGTCGCCGAGCTGCGCAGCATCGAGGGCAGCGCGCCGCTGGTCGGCCCCAACGCACCCTACGCGGAGCTCAGCTACCAGCCGCTGAACCCCGCGATCGGCTTTGGCAAGCTGACTTTCGTCCCCGCTCGCGAGCTGGAGACGGCCGAGCTCGGGCCCAACGTGATCGTCGTCACCGACGACGTGCCCAACGAGACTGCGTTCATGGGCGGCCTGATCACCGAGGCGTTCCAGACGCCGCTCGCCCACGTGAACGTGCTGGCACGCGGGCGCAACACGCCCAACATGGCGCTACGTGGCGCGCGCGATAACGAGCAACTGAAGGAGCTCTTCGGCAAGCTCGTGCGGCTGGAAGTGCGCGCCACCGACTTTTCGCTGCGCGAGGCCAGCGCCGCCGAGGCCGACGAGTACTGGCAAGAGCGCGCGCCCACCGGCCCCAAACTGGTGCCGAGCCGTGAGCTGTCGGTGCGCGGGGTGGTGGCGCTGGACGGCGCCGACTACGACAGCGTGACGAGCGTTGGCTCCAAAGCCGCCGGAGTCGCCGAGCTCTATCGGGTGCGCGAGCTGGCCGCCAGCTGTCCGCCGTACACGGTGCCGCTGTTCGTGCCGCCGGACGCGTTCGCGGTACCGTTCGCACACTACGTGGATCACTTCGAGGCCAGCGGCGCCAGCAGCTTGCTGGAAGAGCTCGAGCAAGACCCCGAGTTTCGCGCGGATCCGGCGGCCCACGCCGATGGTCTGGCGCGCGTGCGCCAGTTGATCCTGGATTACCCGGTCGAAGCCGAGCTGCTGGAAGAGCTGAACGCGGCCGTACAGCTGCGCTTCGGCGCTGCCAAAGTGCGCTTCCGCAGCAGCAGCAACACCGAGGATCTTGCGACCTTCAATGGAGCGGGACTGCACAGCTCCACCAGCGCGGATATCGAAGGCTCGGGCAGCACGGTCGAGAGCGCGCTGCGCACGGTGTGGGCGAGCTTGTGGAACACGCGCGCCTACGACGAGCGCGACTTTGGCAACGTCGACCAGGCTCAGGCGGCGATGGCAGTATTGGTCCACCAGGCCTGGGCGAGCGAGGCAGCGCAGGGTGTGGCGATCAGTCGCAACGCGCTGCACGCGACGCGCGACAGCCAGTACTACATCAACGCACAGATCGGCGAGGCTTCGGTGACCAACCCCGCGCCCGGTGTGAGCAGCGACGAGCTGGTCTACACCCCGCCGCCGCGGCGGCCCAAAGTCGACTACCAGGCTCGCTCCAGCCTGGCGCGCGGCCAAGCGGTGCTTTCGTTCGCCGAGATTCAGGGGCTGGGCTGTGCGCTCGCGTCGATCCACGAGCATTTCCGACCTCTGGTCGATCCCGAATCACTCAATAACCTCTACTCCATGCAAATCGAGTGGAAGCTCATCGGGCAAGAACGGCGACTCTTGGTCAAGCAGGCTCGGCCTTACAGCTTTGGCGACCTCGACGCGCCCACTGATTGTCGCGAATTCTGAAGTAAGGCGCGACCAGACGTAACCGTCGAGCACTACCAGCAGGCAGCGCCGAGTCGGGCGGGGGCATCCGGCGAAGCGGAGCGCCAGGCCAGGTTGGCAGCGTTGCGCTCGGAGTCCCGGCGCGCGGGGTCGTCCAGCTTGGTGCCGGTCGTGTCGTCGACGAACCAGGGCGGAGTGCTGTCGTTGCTACCGCTGTTTGAAACCACCATGATTCGAAGGTCCGAAAATCGGATACCCCGACCGCTCGCTCAGCTTGGCACGTGCGTCAGTCGTCGAGCCAGTCGCTGGCCAGGCTCTTGGAGGACACGGTGGCAAACAAGAACACGAGCACGCCGCACGCGATGCCGTTCCAGTAGGTCAGGGGCTCGCTCGCGGCCGTCGCGGCCGTCCAGGCCAGCAGCCAAATCGCGGAGACGCCGTTGAGCCAGCGCAGCGGCGGCACGCTCATCGACAGCAATGCCAGCACCGAGATCAGCAGCCCGGGCAGCCAGGCGCTGACGCGCGTGGCATCCGTGTGCGGCCACGCAAACGACGAGATCTGCAGCCAGAGGCCGAGTGTCAGGTTCGCGTAGCGCGCCCAGATTGTCGAGCTTCCGGGGGTCTTGGGCCGAGTCTTCACCGGCGAGGCAGCCGTAGCGCTCGCCTTGTCGGCTGGGTCGAGCTTGGAGAGCGACGGGTCGTCCACGCCCTTCGCCGAAGCAACCAACGTGCCGGGGGACTCGCCTCGCGGGATGCCGCTGAATTGAGCGCGCTGACGCAGCCGACGGCCAACCTGGCCCGGCGCCCTCGACGCGGGCCAAATCGTCCCCGGCGGGGCGCTCTTGATACCGGGTCCCGGAATCGCCAACCCACGAAATCCGCGCGAGCTATACTCCTTTTGGCATGCAGGAGCAGGCGCCGTGGCTGATCGCGAACCGCTACGAAGTCGGCGAGGTCGTGGGGCGGGGTGGTTACGGCATGGTCTGCCGCGGCGTGGATCGCGTCGCGGGGCGACCGGTCGCGCTCAAGATGTTGTCGCCGGAGGCAGGCCGAGACCCTGACGTGGTGGAACGCATGCTGCGGGAGCAACAGGCACTGGTCGCGCTTTCGGGCACCTGCGCCGTGACCGCGATCGATTTGTGTCGGCTGGATAGCGGTGCGCCGTGCCTGGTCATGGAATGGCTCGACGGGCGCGACCTGGAGCAGCAGCTGTCGGAGTGGGAGGCCCGCGGCACGATCGGCGACGTGGCAGGCCTCTTACGACTGCTCGAGCCGCTGACCCAGACGCTGGCCCGCGCCCACGAGATCGGACTCATCCATCGCGATCTCAAGCCAGCCAACATTTTCGTGACGACGGGCCCGGAGCCCGGCACCCGGCTCTTGGATTTCGGGCTCTCGCGCATGAAATCAGCGGCCCCGCTGACCCAGCTGGGCATGGTGATGGGCTCGCCCAGTTACATCGCGCCCGAGACTTGGCGCGGCAACTCGAGCGCGCTCGACGGGCGAGCCGACCTGTTTTCGCTGGCGGTGATCACCTTTCGCTGGCTCACCGGAAAGCTGCCGTTCGATGCGCCCGACCTGATCGGCAAGATGACAGCGGTGACCAGCGGGCCGCGCCCGAGCGTCGTGGCCCTGCGGCCCGAGCTGTCAGCAGCTCTGGACACCTGGATGGCACGCGCCCTGGCGGTCGAGCCAGACGCACGCTCCCAGACCGCGCTCGACTTCTACGCAGCATTGGTGGACGCCGTGAACGGACAGGAGCCGACGAAGCCGAGCGTCAGCGTTAGCGCCGAGGCTTCCGGCACCCGCGCGCGCGTGGAACCCAGCAGCGAAGGCGAAAGCGCACAGGGGCAGGGACCGCTCCTCGGTGCCTGGCGCCGAGCCGCGTCCCTGCTCAAGCGTTTCACGGGCCAGCGCGATTCGTCACCCAGCGTGGCCCCGCCAGCGCACAGTGCGGTGCAGCCGACGCCCAGCGCCGTAACGCCCGCGCCCAGCACCGTACCGCCCGCGTCCAGCGCCGTAACGCCCGCGCCCAGCGCTGCGCCGGCCGTAATAAGCGAGCTCCCACCCGGGTCCCACCCGCGTCCTTCCATTTGGCTCGACTCGAGCGAGCTGGAGGACGCGATGGAATCGGTCCGCGCACCAGGTCCTGTCGAGCTGGTCCCGTCTCCAGTCACAGGCGACGCCGCGGCCCCTGTCGAGCCCCAACACAAGGGCAAGGACAGGAAGGGCAAAGGCAAGGCGCGAGGCAAGCGCAAGGGCGACTCGAAGCAGGGCAAGGAAAGCAAGGCCCAGGGCCCCAGCAAGAAGTCGGGCGGCAAGAAGCGCAAGAAGCGCTGACGACCCGGCCGAGGCTTTGCTAAGTCAGGTCGCATGGGACAAGCCTCCTTCGACCCGAGCTGTGGCATGTGCAGCAAGCTCGTCGACAGCCCCGACGCGGTCGTGTTCGAGAACGACCTCTGGCACGTGCGCCC
>DATDEV010000343.1:0-6332 GCA_036522995.1 Polyangiaceae bacterium | reverse complement strand
GCGTGCGCTCGTCGTGAAAGAGGCGCTCGCCGGTCACGATCTCGCGGATGGTCCTGACCAGAAACTCGATCTCGTAGGGTTTCTGCAGGAAGGCGCAGGCCCCGCGTTCGCGAACCACGGCCTCGCGTTGAGGGTCCGCGTGTCCAGAAGCGAACATCACCCGCACGTCCGGGTGCCGTCGTGAAAGCTCGAGCTGAGTCTCCTCGCCGCTCATGCCGGGCATGTCCAGATCCAGGATCACCAGATCGAACTGGACCTCGTCGTACAGCGACAGCGCCTCGCTGCCGCCAGCCGCCTCGGCCACCTGAAAACCGTGCTGGCGCAGCAGTCGAGCAAAGCTGCGGCGCAGCACGTGCTCGTCGTCGACCAGCAGCAGGCTGACCGGCTGGCTCGGCTGGCTGGGCTGGTCGCCGCGAAAGCGCTGCTCGGCGGGAGCGCGCTCGCCGGTGGTGGCAAAGCTGCGCACGTTGACCGCCGGAAAGAACAGCCGAAACGCGCTGCCGTGGCCGGGCGACGACTCGAGCGTGATGCGGCCGCCATGCAGCTTGACCAGGTCCCGCACCGTCGAAAGGCCGATGCCGAAGCCGGCCCCTTCGCGCTTGGTGGTGAAGAAGGGCTCGAAAATGTGGGCCTGAGTCTCGGCATCCATGCCAGTCCCCGAGTCGGCGACCTCCAGCCTGGCGTGCGGGCGATCGGTCCCCAGCCCGAGCTCCGGCGGCGGCACGGCCAGGCTGACGCCGACGCGCAGCTTACCGCCCTGGGGCATGGCATCGCGCGCGTTCAAGCACAGGTTCAGCAGGATCTGCTGCAGCTCCGAGTGGTTGCCGTGGATGACCACGTCCGGCTCGGCCGAGGTTTCGACCTCGATGCCGTGGTCGATGGTGTGGCGCAGGATGCGGGCGACCGCGACGACCAGCTCTCCCAGGTCGACTTGCTCGCGCACGGCGCGCTTGCCGCGGACGAAGCGCAGGATGCCGCGGGTCAGCTCGGCGCCCTGGGCCGTGGCCAGGCCCAGGTCACGCAGACACTCCTTCACCCTCGGATCACCGAGCGGGGTCGTCTCGGTCAGCTGCTGCAGGAAGGCGGTGCCCGCGTGCAGTGCAGCCAGAACGTTGTTGAGGTCGTGCGCGATACCGGCACCCAGGCGTCCGATCGTCTCCAAGCGTTGCCGCTGAACGATGTGCTCCTCCACCAGGTCGAAGCTGGAAAGCGTGAGCACGACGCGTGGCCCGACGCGGATCTTGTCGCCTAGGCTGGCCAGCGCGTGCTCCACCCGAGCGCCGTTCACGAACGTGCCGTTCTTGCTGCTCAGGTCCTCGACCTCGAAGCCACCGGCGTCGCAGCGCCGAATGCGGGCGTGCAGGCGGGAGACGCCCGGATCGTCGATCATCACGCTGGCTTCGGGCGAGCGCCCCACCGTGGCCGTGCTGTCCAGCTTGAATTCCTGGCCTACGCCGGGCCCTTCGATGACCGCTAGACGCACCGCGCCGTTGGGCTTGCGCCCCTGATCGAGGGTTCTACGGGCGGGGTCGCTCATGTCGATCGCGTGACAAACCATGCACGGGTCGGACTCACTCACCGTAACCATGACACAGAAGTCAGAGCTCGGAGTCAGCTTCTCGCGCGGACGCTGGCAAATCTGCGTAAGACTGAAACTGGCACAGCGACTGCAGCGTAACCCGTGGGAGAGATGGTCGCTGCAATCCGCGTACTACTTTGGACGGTTGCGCTGGTTGCACCAGGCGGGTTCTTGCTCGTCCCCATGCTTGCTGCCTCGACGCTCTCGCATAACGCAGCAAGTCAAACCGGCCTGCGCGGGCGCATCGCGCGGCTGGCCGCGCGAGTCAGCCAGGCCTTGTCGGTCGCGCGCCTCCAGCGTTACTGGACGAAGTCGTAGTACTCGACGCCCAGGTCTTGGAAGGAGGCGCCGTACTCCTTGCCCACGCGCGAGATGGCGAACTCATCCTTCAGGGTATAGGCGAGTGCAGGCACCTCGGTTCCGTCGTGCAGCGCTTCGTACTGTTCGCGCGACAGCGTAACGCTCTCTTCGAGCGCCCGGCTGAAGCCGATGCGCGCCGCCGGCGCTTCGAAGCCTTCGGCCACGTAGAGCGGCAAGGCCTCGGCGGCGTCGCCGCTGCCGTAGCCCACCGCGACGAGCGGCGCGCCAGCAGCCAGCGCCAGCTCCTGCCGCGAGGCTGCCTCGAACCCGGCGGCGATCCAGGCCGGCAGGGCGGCGCTGTAGAGGTTGCCGAGGTCGCGCACGGCTTCCGAGCCCAGGCTCATCTTCTCGTCCAGCAGCTTGCGGAAGCCGCGCTGCTTGCGCAGCAGGCTGGCCACCGCCGTCGTGGCCGCGTACGGATCCACGATCGCGTCTTGTGGCGCCTTGAGCAGGTCGCCGTAAAGGTCGGGGGTGGAGGCGGTCTCGGTCAGCACTGCTTCGAAGGCGACCCCTGCCTCCTGGCACAGGCCGCGCAGCTCGTCGTGGTGGTGATCACCGCGCGCCAGGCCTCGCACGTACAAAAACGACATCGCCTGCACCGGCATCAGGTGATACGGCCGATGAAAGAACAGGCCTCGCACGCTCTCGTAGTAGCTGCCCGCCGAGACGTCGAGCCGGCTCAGCATTCGCTCCACGGCGTGGACGGTCTCGTCCAGGTAGGAGAACGTCGAGTACTTGCCGCTGAACACCGGGAAGTCGCTGACGCGCTGGGTCTTGCTGGCGTAGCCCTCGCTGAAATGCCGCGCAAAGGGCTTGCGAAAGTCGGGCCCGCGGTAGTCCGACGCGCTGCCGGCGTGCGCCAGATCCACCTGGAACAGCTTGGGCGAGCGTTCGACGAGCATCGCCACGGCGCCAGCGCCCTGCGTCTGCTCGCCGGTGCTGCCGCGCTCGTACTCGGCCACGTCGGCGCTCACTACGATGGCCAGGCGATCGGCCCCGTCGCTGCTGGCATAGCGCAGCGCGCTCTTCAGCGCGTACACCCCGCCCAGACAGGCGTGCTTGAACTCGGGCACCTCGAGGTAGCGTGAGAGGCGGGGCAAGCCGAGCGACTCCAGCGCTCGGTCGACCATGCCGCGCACGATGACGGCGCCGGCGGCGTTGTCGGTGCTCGACTCGGTGCCCAGCCCCAAGAAGCCCACGCGCTGCGGGTCGATGTCGTTCTGGCGGATGAGGCGCAGCACGGCATTGGCGGCCATGGTGTAGACGTTCTCGTGGCGTCCACAGACTCGGAAGCTGCGGCCGACCACCGCCGAGATCTTTTCCCAGCTGTTGTCGGTCCAGCGGCACCAATCCTGCAGATCGACGCGGAACGACGGCACATAGAGGCTCATGGCGCTGACGCCCGGGAGGTCACGGAGGCTCATCGGTGCGACTCCTATCACCCGGTAGGCGGCGCGCCAATGCCGGCCCGGGCTCAGGTCGTTTCGGCCGAGATGATGGTGGTGGTGCCGTGGCGGGCCGCCGTCGGCAGCTGAATGCGGTGGCTGCCGGCGTTGGCCGCCTCCACGCACACCATCTGGGGCCATTCGTCATCGCCGAAGTCGGCCATGCGCTTGGCCTTGTCGACCCAGGGATTCCACACCACCGTGGTGGCCGACGCGGTCTTGTCCACGATCAGGCGTCGGCGCCGGGCGGCATCAGTCACCGTGACGCGCGCCGTGCTCGTGTAGACGCGATCGGTCTCGCTCACGAAGCGCAGCGGGACCTCGCTCTGCAGCTGGCCGCTCTGGCCCGTCACCTTGTCGTCGTAGCTCGCTCCGCTCAGACCTTCGAGCTCGATCTGCCGTACGTCGCTCACGCCCAGGTACGTGTGCAGCGCCACCTCGTAAGCGAACGCTTCGCCCCCGGTATTTTCGACCTCGAACGACAGCTTGAGCTCGCGACCCACGCTGATCTGAAAGCGCGCCACGAAATCGTGAGCGAAGGCGCCGCGCGTCGCCGGGCTGCTCACCAGCGTCAGCTGAGCGACCACGCTGTCGCCGCGCTCCTCCGAGCCATCGAAGGCGAAGCTCGTGGTCCGCGCGAAGCCGTGGGCTGGCAAGTCCTGGCGCGCGCCGTGGGCGCCGAACCACGGAAAGCAGAGCGGCACGCCACCGCGGATGGCCTTGCCTGCGACGAAGCTCGAGTGCGCGCTGGTCCAGAGCAGCTCGCCGTGCTCGGCGGTGCTGAAGGAGGTCACGTGGGCGCCGTGCAGGTAAACCAGCGCTTCGCTGCCGCTCGCCCGTAGGCGAAGGGCCGGCAAACCGTGAGCTTCGATTTGTTCCGTGTGGCGAGTATGACCCGACGCGCTTTGCATGTGGCCCCGCAAGCAATCTAGTGGATTTGGTGAGACTCGGGCTATTCTGCCTTTGCCCAGGCATGCAGGTCCTCGATTTCTTTGGTCTCGAGCGCTCTCTTCAAGATCGCTTCATCGAGGCCGCCAGCGGCTCGGTGCCGCCCAAACCCCTGGCGTTCAAGGCAGCTAGGCCACAGCCCATCGTGCTGGCCTGGTGGGCAGGCTCGGTGCTGGGCCTGGTCGTTACCGTCGGTTTGCTGACGCTCGGGTTCGGCTCGCTCGAGAGCTCGCTGGCGCTGCTGGGCGCGCCCTGGGCCGTGCTGCTCGCGGGCCTGGTTGCGTTCTCGGTTTTTGCGGCCTTGCGCGCGCTGGCGCTCGACCACGATCGCGACAGCCTGCCCTATCGTGCTGGCGTCTATGTCTTTCCGATCGGGGTCGTCGACGCTCAGACGCAGGTGGTTCGGATCTATCGCTTCCCCGAGCTGAAAGAGGTGACGCAGCACGAACGGCGCGTCAGCCTGACCTTCGACGGCGGGGTGCGCTTCGCGCTCGATCTCCCCGACGTAGCTCTGGCCCAGCAGCTGGTGCAGCTGGTGGAGCAGCACCAGCAGCGCGTGTCCGGCGTATCAGGCCCGCCGAGCAACCGCGAGCTGGCCGCGCTCGATCCGCTCGCGGACACCGGCTTCAAGAGTCCCTTCACGCCGACGGAGCGCTTGTTCAAGAGCGCGCCACGCTGGCTGCGCTTCGGCTGGGTGGTGGCATTGCTGGCTGGCGCCGTGCTGGGACCATTGGCCTGGAAAGGTCGTAATTTCGTGAGCGAGGAGCAGCTGTACTCCGCGGCTCGCAGCTTGGACACGACCGCTGGCTATCGCGCTTACCTGGAGCGGGGCGGTCAGCGCAGCGACGTGACGCAGCTACTTTTGCCACACGCCGAGCTCAAGGAAGCCGTGGCCAAGGGCAACGTGGCAGCGCTCGAGGCCTTCCTGGAGCGAGGCGGCCGCTCGGGCATCGATGCCGAGGTGAAGGCCGAGCTGCGCAAGGCGCTGCTGGCCGACCTCAACGAGGTCGCGGCCAAGAGCTCGCTCACGGCGCTCACCGACTTCGAGCGTGCGCAAAAGCATCGCGAGCTGATTCGCAACGAGCTCGAGCTGAAGCGCGCAGAGCTGTATCAGAAAGCGGCGCGAGCATTTGCCGGCGTCGCGCAGCCGAGCACACCGGGGCTGGTGGGTTTCTTCGGTCGGCTGCTGTTCTACGCGCAGCAGCACGGACCCGAAGTGGAGATCGCGTTTCGCCGTCGCGTCGCCGAGAGCTCGCAGGACGCCGAGAAGGCGCTGCAGAAGAGCGCGTACTACATGGGTACTGAAGCGCTGCCGTCGCGCTACTTTCGCCCGGAGGACTGGGAGGCCCATGAAAAGGCCGTTGGGGAAGCGCTTGCGGAGCGGCTGAACCGCGAATTTCCTCCGGACATTCTGCACTTCAAGCTGGCGCCGGTGCTGGCGGACGACGGCAGCGACGTGCCCAAGCTCGCCAAGCCCACCTTGGTCATCACGCATCGCAGCGAGCTGTCGGGTGCTTTCATGAGCCGGATGCCGCGCGGCGCCTTCGTCGGTCTGGGCCTGATGGTGCGCTCACACTTGATCGTGCCCGGCGACGAGCAACCGCTGGCCTTCAAGTTCTCCGCCTGGCTCCCGCCCGACCTGAAGCGCTGGGAGCAATCGGGCACCACGCCGCGCGACGTGTACGAGGCGCTCGCCCGCGACGGCCTCGACCGCTACACCAAGAAGCAACTCGCGTTCCTGTTCAAGACTCCGTAAATCTCCCAGATTTTTTCGCAGGGAGATCGGGAGTTCTGCGAGCGAGCAGGTTGGGCGTCGCGTCGTTTCGTCGGTCGCGTCGCGCTGTATCACAGCGTACAGTTCAAAAGCGTGGTGCTGAGAGCGACGCAGTGGCTGCAACGGCGCGGCGTCCCAAAATCTCGCACGACTCCCGCTCTCCCGATCTCCCTGTGAAGATTCTCGAGCCGCACTGGGTGGCCTGGCGCCGGTACGGAAGTTTCTG
>DATDEV010000342.1:0-11162 GCA_036522995.1 Polyangiaceae bacterium | reverse complement strand
GGCACCTTGTCCGGGCAACCATCGGTATCCTCGAAGCCGTTCTTGGTCTCGGGCTCCTTCGGGCACTTGTCCTTGTCGTCGAAGATGCCGTCCTTGTCGGTATCCTTGACCTTGCAGCCATCGGGCGCCACGCCGACCTCGTCGGGGCACATGTCGCAGGGCAGCAGGATGCCGTCCTTGTCCGTGTCCAGATCCGGGCAGCCCTTCGGCGCGATGCCGGCTTCCTTCGGGCAGTAATCGTCGCGATCCAGCACGCCGTCGGCGTCGGTATCGGCCGGGCAGCCCCCAGGGCCAGTGCCCGAATCGGCGGGGCACTTGTCGTCGCGATCGAGCACGCCGTCCTTGTCGGTATCTGCGGGCGGGGGCGGCGGCTCCTTGCGGCCGCGCTCGATGACCGCGGTGAGGCCCAAGTTGACCTCGAAGGTGTGAGCTTGACCTTCACCGCTGGTGTGGGCCGTCAAGTTGTCGCGACCGTCGACGCGCAGCGAGAGCATGTGCGTGAGCGGAATCTTCGCGCCGAGCCCGAAGTGCCAGGCGGTATCCGAGTCCTTACCCATGTCGGTGCCGATGGCGGCGAGCTTGCCGGCGCCGCCGAGCACGAACGGGGTAACGTAGCCAGTCGGGATCTGCAGCACCAAGCTGCCGCGACCGGAGTAGAGCACCGCTTTGGTGGTCTGATTGTGATTGCGCACGCGCGAGAGCGAGAGCATCGCTTCGCCTTCTAGACCGAGGAAGGACAGCGGGTAGTAACCCAAGCGACCACCGTATTGGGGGCCGTTCTTGTACTTGACCTGCTCGTTCGGCTCGTCGCGAAGGTTGTGATCCTTGCTCGGGAAGAGCATGCCGGCGAAGACGCCGATCTCGAGCAAGTTGTGCTCGGGCGGATAGCCCGGCTCGTACGGCTCGTACTTCTCGCCCTCGGCCTCAGCCGGCGGCGGCGCATCGGCCTTGGCTTCGGCCGGCGGCGGGCTCGCGCTCGCGTCGGCTTGGGCCCCGGAGCTCGTGTCTGCCGAGGCGCCCACTTTTGCTTCTTGCGCGGCAGCGGGTGCGGCCAAGGCCGCCCCCATGCCGAGCACCACCCAACTAACCAGTTTTTTGGACATCGAGCTTCGCCTCTAGAGGAACCGCTGGCGCCTGGCAACCGATCTCGCACTGGCGACATGATTTACGGGTCTCGGAAGGGGGCTGTCACACCGTCAGCCGTTAACTAAGCGGCTTCTGACGCGAGGCTTTTTGGCCCGTTTTTAATGCTCGATCACGACCTCAGGTATTCGGCCGGAATTGCCAAGCTGCGCGTGGGCGCCGGCGCGCGAAAGCGCTCCACGAGCATGCGCGGGTCCTCAATCAAGAGGGCTTGACGCTCGCTATCGAGTGCGCAGAAGGCCTTTGTGTCGGGCCATGAAGGCGCCGAAAGACGTCCAGGAACTGCTCGAACGACTCGAGCGAAACCTGAAGCTACGGCGCGCGGCGCGCAGCACGACGACCTCGAGGAAGCGCTGCTCAGCCCGTGTACGCGTCGTCTTGCTCGATGCGGGACAGCACCCAATCGAACTCGCCGGCCGTTACCTTGACGCGGCAGTACTCGCAGTTGCCCGCCATGCCCACGCGCAAACCGGCGCCGCAGTTGGGGCAGCACATGTCACCGCGCGAGGGGCCGCGGCGCGCGCTGCCACGGATCCAGGTCCAGTACTCGGAGTAGGTGCGCGTGCGGCTGCGGCTGCCGCTCAGCAGCTTGCCGTCGTCGGCGATGGTGTAGTCGATGCTGCTGGCGAACAGGCGCACGGTGATCGCGTCGTAGTGTTTGTCGCTGGTGACGCTGACCAGGTCGATGCGCAGGATGCGCGCCTGTTCGGTCACGTTGCGGCAGCGCTGCGCTTGGTAGAGATCGAGCCAGTAGTAGAGTGACTGGAATTGGTTGTCCGAGACGTAGGGACGGATGCGCAGCGGCTCGCGCCCGGCCCACGCCGCTTGCAGTTCGCCGAATACGTGCGCGATGCGCATGGTGAAGGTTTGCCAGGAGAAGCTGGGATCGCGCTGCTGCAGCTCCTGAAAGCGCGCGGGCGCGGCGGCGTCCGTCAACGTCGGCAGGTCGGTGCCGCGCTCTGGTGAGTCGCTCGTCAGCAGCGGGCCCTGCTCTTCGCGAACGTGGTTGTCGAGCGTGACGATCATCCAATCGCAGCGACCGAGTCCGACATGCTGGCGGCAATAGCTGCACTCGTTGCCGCGTAGGGCCTCGAGCGGCGCTCCGCAGTTGGGGCAGTCGAGCTTGTGCGCCCGCGCGAAGGGCCGGCTTCGCGCGCTGTGCGCGCGCGTCAGCAGCATGCGATCGACTGCGTAGTAGCGGTGCTGCGCGCCGCTGCGCGAAACTTCCACGTAGTTCGACTCGATCTCGAGCTCCACGCTGAGCATGGGCTCGCCAAAGCCCGACACCTCTTCGTAGCGAAAGGCACCAATCACGATGCCCTGCACGTCCGCGAGGCTCGGGTCGACCAACGTTTCGACCAAGTCGGGCGCCAGGTAGGGAGCGAGCCATTGCGCTCCCAGGCCGCGCGCTCGCTGCACTGCGCCATACAGCATGTAAGCGAAGTCCTCGAACAGCACGAGCGAGAACTCGGGGTCGACGCTGCGCAGCTGCTCGAGCTCGCGGCGAGGCAGCGAGACGGCGACTTCCTCGCTACCTACGGCGGCTGCGTCCACGGGCACGTCGCGGCTGGTGGACCAGGCTCGCATGCCGCGCTGCCAGAGCCAGCGCACGGCCAGCACGGCCAGCACCAGCAGCACGAGCGGGATGCCCACGCTCGGGTTCTGGATGATCAGGTAAATCAGGATGTCGGCCAGGATTCCGCCGTCGCCGCCACCACCGCCGCCGCTCGAACGGCTGCTGGAGCGCGAGCCGCCCGAGTAGGAGTGACCGCCGCCAGGGCGTGCCAGCGCGACGCTAGCGAGCAGCACGATCGCCAGGCCGAGCGCGAGCAGGAGCCAGCGTTGCCGCCCTGCGCGGGACATCAACGCACCTCGTCGGCGAGCTCGTTCACGTCGTCGCTGGAGCGCGGCAGCCTCGCGCCCAAGATCGGTCCCATGCTCTCCAGCGCGCGCTCGAAAGCGGCCAGATCGCGAGCGCGGACGCATCGCGATAGCTCGGCGCAGCAGGCCGGCCATTGCGGCCCCAGCGCCGGCACGTCGATGCCGATGTCGGTCAGCACGATGCAGCGCTGCTCGAAGGTGGAAACGAAGACCAACACCCCGGTGCGCGAGGCGGTGCGCGAGATGCCGAGCTCGAAGAACGCGACTCGCGCCGCGTCGGCCGCGCTTTGCTCGAGCGCCCGCGCTCGCACCAGGCCACGCAGCAGCGGGCCGATGTTCAGCGCCAGCAGCAGCCCCAGGCCGAAGCCGATCGCGGCGTCGAGCGCGATCGCCCCCACGCTATACAGGTCGGGCGTCAGCAGCAGATAGAGCACCACCAGCGAGCTCACACCGAAGCCGAAGTGGTAGGCGGCCGGCCGGTACTCGCCGGACCGACGCCGAACCGCGACCACCACCTCCGCCGAGGTGCGAGCCTCCACGCTGCGCACGCTACGCGCCGTGCTCGCCTTTGCCTCCAGCTTGAAAAAATCGGCTTCGGCCACGCTTGGCCCTACACCATACTCAATTCCACGGCGGAATCGTGAAGCCAAGCCGAGAGCACGGCCATTTCGCAGCATGCGCGCGGTCGAAGCCCGGAAGTTTGCGGGTGGGGGGGCAGCCACAAAAAGAGCGAGGCGGCTCGCGCTGGGGCTAGCCGCCTCGAAGCGCGGTAAAAGCGCGGCATGCGGATTGCGACGTGGAACGTGAACTCGCTCAATGCTCGTCAGGAGCGGGTGGAGGGATGGCTGGAGCGCGCCAAGCCGGACGTGCTGCTGATGCAGGAGACCAAGCTCAGCGACGACGACGCTCCGAGCGAGGAGCTGGCGCGCTACGGCTATCAGCTCGCGCACCATGGCGAAGGACGCTGGAACGGCGTCGCCATTGCCAGTCGCATCGGTTTGAGCGACGTGGTGACGAACTTCGGCGATCCGTTGCGCCCAGAGCTCACGCCCGAGGTCGGTGACGACCAGCCGCTGGCCGAAGCGCGCATGATTTCGGCCGTCTGCGCCGGCGTACGGGTGGTCAGCATCTACGCGCCCAACGGCCGCAGCGTGGGGTCACCGTTCTACCAGGCCAAGCTCGTCTGGTTCGAGCGCCTGGCGCGCTGGTGTCGTGACGCCATCGCGCGGGGCGACGCCCTGGCCATCGGTGGCGACTACAATGTCGCGCCCGCCGCCGCCGACGTGTGGGACGAAGCCGCCGTGCATGGCGGCACGCACGTCTCGGCCCCGGAGCGGGAGGCGCTGGCTCGGCTGCGTGAGCTCGGTCTGATCGACGCTTACCGGCACCAGCACCCCACGCTGCGGCGCTATTCCTGGTGGGACTACCGGGCCGGCTGCTTTCAGAAGAACATGGGCATGCGCATCGATCACTTCTTCGTCAGTCCAGCGGTCGCCGAGCGCGTCGTGGCCGCCGAGATCGACCGCGAAGCGCGCAAGGGCAAGCCAACCCCCTCGGACCACGCGCCGGTGGTGATTGACCTGGACGAGCCCGGTCACCCGTTCGACGCGGGCTGGGCGGGCGCCGAAGCTCGCGGCGCGCTCCGCCGCTAGCGCCGGGGCGAGAGCATCACAGCAGCAGGTCCGACAGCAGGGTCGCCAGGCCGAGGAAGCTGAAGAAGCCGCTCACGTCGGTGACCGTGGTCAGGATGATCGAGGAAGCGGTGGCCGGATCGCGCTTGAGCGCGGTCAGCACGATCGGTACCGAGCAGCCACTGATGGCGGCGATCACCATCGAGCAGACCATCGATACTCCGATCACCAGCGCCAGCCCGGAATTGCGGCTCCAGAGGAAGGCGCTGAGAGCGGTGACCAGCGCAACGGAGCTGCCGTTGATGAAGCTGGCCAGCGCTTCCTTGCGGCAGACGCGAAACCAGTGACCGACTCGGATCTCCCGCAGCGCCAGGCCTCGGCTGGTGACTGCCAGCGCCTGCGCGCCGGTATTGCCCGCCTGCCCGGCCACGACTGGCATCAGCACCGCCAGCGCCGTGAACTTGGCGATCGTCTCGTCGAAGAGCCCAACCACTGACGCAGCGACGAAGCCTGTCGCCAGGTTGATGAGCAGCCAGGGCAAGCGGCTCTTCACGGTGAACAGCGGCTTGGAGAGCGCGCGCTCGTCCTTGCCGGCACCCACCATTTGCTGCAGGTCGTCGGTGGCTGCGTGCTGGGCAGCGCGCACCAGAGCATCGTAGGGCAGGATGCCCAGGACTCGCCCATCGAGATCGACGACCGGCAAGCTGGTGAGCGCGTGGCGATTGAGCAAATCGACCACGTCGTCGCGCGAGGTCATCGGCGTCACGACCGGGCGATCGCGATCGGCGAGGCTGCCCATGGCGCTCTCGTCGAGCGCGCCGATCAAGCTCTGCAGCGACACGACGCCGGTCAGTTTGCCGTCCTCGTCGGCCAGCACCACGTCGGTGAGGCGGCGGTTCTTGGCGCGTCGAATACGCAGCAAGGCTTCGTCGACGGTGGTGTCCTCGCGAAAGATGGTGACGCGCGGATCCATCAACCGCCCCGCGGTGCCGGCCGGGAAATCGAGCGCTTCGCGAATGTTGCGCTGGTTCTGCGCGGGCAGGGCGGCGAGCAGGCGAGCGCTGGTGTCGTCGTCCATGTACGCGAGCCAGCGCGCGGCTTGGACGAAATCGGCGGCCAGCAGGGTTTCACGCGCCCAGTCGTCGTCCATGCAGCGCAGCGTGCGCGCGGCCGCGTCGACGCTCATGCGCGTCAGGACCTGGGAGGCTCGATCCAGCTCGAGCGGCAACAGCGCGTGGGCGGCTTCCTCGGGCTCGAGCTGCTCGAGCACGTTCCCCGCCTGCCCAGGGTGCTCTTTCAGAAACAGCAGCGCCAGGTCTGCGACTACCTGGGTCATGGCAGCCGCCCCGGCAGCACGCTGCGCCGAATGCTCGGGGGTGGCGGCTCGGTGTAGCGCTCCTCGCGGCGCTGATCGCTGAGCGGGGACTCCAGGGTGAGCGCCGCGCCGATGAAGCGAGTCATTGCCGATGCTCCGACGGCGCACAGCTCGGCGAGCGCCGACGCGGTTTGGTCGGAGTCGGGACCAGCCGCCGCCTGGCCCAGCTCGCTTTCGATCGCGCGAAAGGTCGAGTAGCGAAGCGCGCCCAGAAAGCGCCGATCGCGGTCAACCACCGGCAGCGCGTGATTGCGCTTCCAGCCGGCGTGGCGCGCGATGACCGGCAACGGGTCGTGGGCGAACAGCACTTCGGGATCGCGGCTGATGATGGTGCCGAGCGGCGCTTCGGGCGGCGCCAGCATCAGCTCGCGCATGTTGACGACTCCGGTCAGACGCCTGTCGGCGTCGATCGAGTAGACGTAGTGCATCATCCCGGCCGGGTAGGCGCGCAGGCGCTCGAACACGTCGGCTACCGAGAACGTCTCGGGAAACGCTGGCGCGCGCGGGTCCAGCCGTCCGCCCGCCCGGCGCGGCCCGTACTCGGTCATGCGCTTGAGCTCCTCGGCGCGGGCCGGTGACACCTCGTCCAGCAGCCGCGTGCGCGTGGCGCGCTCCAGCCGGAACAGCAGATCGGCGGCCAGCGTCGGGTGCGAAGCCTCGAGCAGCTCGCTGCCCTGCTGGGGCGGCAGGCGCGCCAGCGCGTGGGCGGCGATCAGCGGCACGGTGCGAGACAAGACTTCGGCCGCGCTCTCGATCTCGAGCACTGCCAGCACCTCGGCCGCAGCGTCGGGCGGCAAGCGCTCGATGAAACGGGCGACCTCGTCCGGGCTCGTGGCCGCGAACGCGCGCACCAGCGGAATTTCGGCGCTCACGAACCGCTCCCTCTGCGCACGATGAGCGTCGAGCGGCTCTCGGCGAAGGTGCGCGCCGGAACCGACACGTCACCCTCACTGGTCTCGAGGATGACCGACGTCTCGGTGATGCGCACGATGCGGCCCTCGATGCCGTCCACGCGCACCACCTGGCCGACCTGATACAGCCGGTGCACGTAGTGGGCCGAAAGGATGTTGGCGACCAGGTCGCGCCCGCCGAAGCCGAACGCCAGCGCAGCCCCCAGCAGCATGCCGGCGAGCAGCAAGAGCAGGGTGGCTTTGAGGAACGAGATCTCGATGCCGAGCTGCTCGATGGCGACGAGCACCGTCGCCAGCAGCGCAGACAGCTCGGCGACGCGACCGAGCCGTTCCGCCGAGGTGACGTTGGCAGCGCTGGCCGTGCTCGTCACCACGTGCCGCGTCACGCGCGCCGCGACGGTGCCAAGGGCGATGATCATGATCGCCACGGCGATGCGCGGCAGGAAGGTCGCCACCCCCGACAGCCAGGCCGTGACGACCGGCAGCCCGAGGGTTTCTGTTGCGGCCATCACCGCGCACACCACGACCAGCCAGTAGACCGCGCGGCCGACTGCGCCCTCCACGCGCTCGAAGTCGGGCAGGCTCACGGCGCCGGGTTGCAGCGTGCCGAGCCAGCGCGCGCTACGCGCCACCAGCTTGCGCGCCAGCCGGCTGAGCAGTGCAGCTGCCACCAGCCCTGCCAGCATGATGAGCACGGCGACGACGATGGCGTGGGTGAGGCCGGTCGCGCTGGCGATGCGATCTGTTAGTGGCTTTGCTGCTTCGAGCCAGGCTCGTGCATCCATCTTCCTGGGCGCTCCTTCTACGGAGCGCCCAGGCTAGCCCATCCGGCGGGGTTGCGGCGGGACCAGCGCCAGCCGCCGCGGATCAGGATCCTTTCTCCGAAACCCGCCTGCTTTTTCGCGGGGGCGAGCGCGTCGTCTTGACAGACTTGCCGGTTTTGAGTCGGCTCTGCCGCGAGGATCATGCATCAGCCCCATCGACGCGCTTGGTTCATCGTGCCGCTGCTCTTGACTGCGTGCCTCAGCAACGTGGTCGCGCTGTCACCCAAGGCCGAAGGCGTGAAGATCGTGCGCGAGTCGGACAAGCCGCTGCACTGCGAGGTGCGCGGCAAGATCAGCGGCACGTCGCGCAGCACGGACGAGAAGGAGGCCCGCACGGGCGCCGAGAACGACCTGCGTAATCGAGCGGCCGCGCTCGACGCCAACTTCGCGCTGGTCGAGGCCGAGCGCCACGGCCCCGTCGGCACCAGCTCGCAGGTGGATCATTTCCTCGGCGGCAAAGCCTTGCTCTGCCAAACCGAAGAGATGGAAGCCGCAGCGGAGAAGGCCGAAGCCGAAGCCCGCGACAAGCGCGAGCAGGAGCAGGCCGCCGAAAAGGAGAAGGAGGCCGAGGAAAAGGCCGCGGCGGCGAAGGAGAAGAAGGCGGGCAAGAAGTAAGGAAGGGGGGAGGACGCGAGGCGATGAGCACTGGCGTTTGCCAAGAGACGTATCGAGAAGTCCTGGTTGCGGCGCGTCGCTTTGCGCAGTCAGAGGCCGATGCGCGTGACTTGGTGCAGGACGTGCTGCTGATCGCGCTCGGTCGCGGCGTGGATGACTGGTCTTCGCCGGAGCGTCGGGCGTGGCTTCGCGGGGTCGTGCGCAAGCACGCCGCGTTCGTGGTGCGCGGGCAAAGACGGCGCCGGCGTCGTGAGCTCCTGGCGGGCGGCGACGGCAATCAGAGCGCGGGTGCCTGGATCTGGCAGCCAGGGTTCCTCGCGTCCTTGCCGCGTTCGCTGCGCTCGGTGGCGACCTTGGCGAGCGCGGAGCTCTGTGCCGCGGAGATCCGCTGGTTGCTTCGCCTCACCGATACGGCGCTGCGCCAACGCTTGTCGGCGCTGCGCCGCGCGCTGCGTGCCCACGACGAGCTGCCAATCTTGCCGGCCCCGGCGCTGCCCTGGTCGTTCGGTGCGCAGCGGGCGCAGCTCCTGGCACACCTACGCCGGCGGGGTGGTCGAGCGGTAGCGACCCACGATCCGGATGGGCACGTTATTTTTTTGAAGATTGACGCTCACGAACTGGGGCCGGACGGCAACCGTGAGGCGAAGGAGTTTTCATGTCCAAGTCCAATTTGAAAATCACCGGGGTCGCGATCGTCTTCATGGTCTCGAGCCTCGAGCGCACCCTCCGCTTCTACGCCGACACGCTCGGCCTCGAGCTCCAGCAGCAGGAGGGCTACCTGCTCGGCAAGCTTCAAAGCGGTACCGAGCTGCTGTTCTTCGAGGGTGAGGCGGTGCGCGGCACCTCGCCCCAGGTCGTGTTCGGTCTCGATGAAGGAGGCATCGACACGGCGGTGGAGGCGCTCGCCGAGCGCGGCGTGACAGTGCTAACGCCCGTGACCGAGGCGCCGGGTGGCTGGTCTGTCGACTTCAGGGATCCGGACGGACACCAGCTCGCGTTCTACCAAGACGGCGCCCTGCCACGCAGGCAGTAGCCTCAGCTCGCCCCGGGGTCTGGTCTTGTGAGATAGTCTGACCGCGTGAGCGAGCCCAAGACCCTGTTACTCACCGAGACGGGCGTGGCGCAGTTGCCGGACGGGTCGAGCGCGATCAACGTGGGGCCGATCGTGCGGGCGCTGGCGTTTTTGACCGAGGGGCGCGGTGACGACCGCGGCACCGACGAGCTCGGCAGCCCGCTGCCGGACCTGATGAGCCTCGCTTTCGACGTGATCGAGAGCATCATCCTGGGCGGTCGCAAGGCGGAATTCTTTCGTCGTGTGAAGCACGAGCTGGAGACGCAAGGCGAGGGTGCCGGCGACCGCTCGCTGGCTTTGGCCAAGCATGCCAAGCGCGTGCAGACGCGCGCGCTGCCGACCGCGCTCGACGAAGCGGTGCTGACTTTGAACGACATGCTCGGCGACTTGCGAGGCCTGTCGCTGCCGGATGAGCGCGCGCGCGAGCTCAACCAGGCGCTGGAGGTCTTTCGCGCGTTCGGCGCCGACCGCTGGGTGAGCGCGACGGCCCAACTGCTGCTCGCGCTGAGCGCGCTCGGCACGCTCGACATCTCGGCGCCGCAGCCCAAGCGAGCGCGCGCTGCGAAGAACGCCCCTGCGGCCAAGGCCAAGGCCAAGGCGAACCGCAAGCCCAAGCCCAAGGCGAGCCGCTCGCCCCCGCCAGTAGCCGTCCCGCGTCAGAAGGCGCGAGCGTCCGTCACTGCTTCGACGCGCCGCAAGGCCAAGAAACGTACAAGCAAGAAGAGATAGGGAATTTCGGCGGGGCTGGCGTCACACCGCGGCTTGGCCGTAGCATCGCGTCATGCTCGTCGACGTGGCAGGCGCGACGCTATGGGCCGACGTCAGCGGTGACGGCGCGCCCCTGGTTTTCATCCCTGGTTTCACGCTCGATCATCGGGTGTGGGACCCGCAAGTAGCTGCTTTCAGCGCTCAATACTGGGTTTTGCGCTACGACCAGCGCGGCTTCGGGCGCTCCTCCATGCCCAGCGAGGCCTACTCGCACGCCGAAGACGTGGCGGCGCTCTTGCGACACTTCAAGATCGGCAGCGCGCACGTGGTCGCGCTCTCGGTAGGAGCCGTGCACGCGCTGGAGCTCGCCCTGCTCCATCCCGGGCTCGTTCGCTCGCTCGCGCTCGTGGATTGCGCCGGCCTCGGCCCGCTGCCCTTTCCGCCCGACGTCCAGCAGATGTTCGCGCGCATCAAGGCTGCCGCACGAGGCCCGGAAGGCGTCGAGGTCGCCAAACGCATCTGGCGTGCCGGCGGCTGGTTCGCGCCCGCGCTCGAGCGCCCCGAAGCAGCTCGCCTCCTCGACGCGCAGCTCTCGACCTACAGCGGCTGGCACTGGCTCAACGACAACCCCGCGCGCTCGCTCTCGCCGCCCATACACGAGCGCCTGTCGGAAATCACCGCACCAACCCTGGTGGTCGTCGGTGAGCGCGACCTCGCCTACGACCACCAACTCGCCGAGCTCCTCACAAAACGCCTCCCCCACGCCATCCGGCGCGTCCTGCCCGGCGTCGGTCACTTCCCCCCCCTCGAAGACCCCGAAGCCTTCAACGCCGCCCTATTGAGCTTCCTCGAGTCAGTCCCCTGGGTCTGAGGCTGCCCCCGCGACCAGCGTAGTTGTGCGTCGATCGCCGGTCGCGTGCTCGCTGCGCTGGCGCGCAGCTGCGCGCGCGCCCACCACCCCCACACCTGTTGCTCGGCGCCGTGCTCGCTCGTGCTCGGCTT
>DATDEV010000341.1:0-6196 GCA_036522995.1 Polyangiaceae bacterium | reverse complement strand
GGAGCGCAGCAGCCTGCGGCCGTTGCAAGCAGAATAACCTTGGGCTTACTCCGCTGCGATGTTCAACGCCTTAGGGCTTGGCCGGCGCAGGCGCAGGCTTGGCGGGCGCTGGCGTAGCGGCGGGCGCTGCCACCGCTGCGGGAGCCTTGCCGACGGGCGCTGCAGCTGCGGCAGGCACTGCGATTGGGGTGAGCGACGGCGCCTTCCAGCTGCCGTCGAAGGCGGCGGGCTCGGGCTCGTAGATACGAAGGACGGCGTAGAAGGGGCCGTGGGGAGCGGGGAGCCAGTTGGCTTCCTTGGCTTTGCCGGGGGGTGCGCTCGAGAGCGTGAGGGTGATGCCGCCGTCGGGGTCCTTCTTCAAGCTCGGCAGCATGGGCGAGTTGATGAGGTAGCGCTTGAGGGGGTTTTCGACGAGCAGCTTGGTCCCAGCGTCGTACATAGTGAGCGACCAGAAGGCCTTGGCGGGCGGCAGCTTGCCCTTCTCGAAGCGCAGCGTGTAGCCGTGCTTGCTGGCGTCGAGCGGCTGGCCCGAAACATCCGTACGGTAGATGGGATAGAGCGCCTCTTCGCGCGAATTGCCGTAGATGCCCATGACAGCGCCGACGTCGCGTCGCCGCACGTCGGCCGCCAAGAAGGCGCGGTTGCCGAAGAGATCGCCCGACGTGACTTCCTTGGGACCGAGGAAGTGCCGGTCGGCCGACAGCGCCCGCAGCGTCTTCTGGCCCATTTCGATGCCCTTGATCAGAGCGGCCTCCTGCTTCGTGGTCCAGGCGCTCTGCTCGAGCTTGCCCGGCGCGCCCACACCGATTTCCAGCAAGCGCTTGCGAATCGCGGCGTCATCCGGATGCACCGGCATCAGGTCGAGCAAGAAGTCGAGCGTGGTGAAGAAGCCCAGACCCTTGACCGCTTCGGAGTCCCACAGCGGAAAGGGCAGCGGGGGCGCCGGCTCGGGCGCGGGCGTCTTGGTGAGCTCGTGCAGCGGCGTGATGTAGTAGCCCGCCTGGACCTGCTTGACCTTCTCGAGGTCGTCCTCGTTGAAGAGCTGGGTGCGGAACAGGGCCAGCACCAGCTGCGTCTCGGACTGCAGCACCTGATCGATGCCGGCCGGCTTGTCGCCCTTGTAGCCCGGGCCGACCACCAGGTATTTGCCGACCTTGTTGCCCGTGGCGCGCGTGCCGACGTAGGCGAAGTTGTGCGTGTAGCCATCCACGAACTGCACCGAGTAGTAGCGGTTCTTCTCCACCGCCGGCACGCTCACCACCAGCGGCTCCGTCCGCAGATCGAGCGCTGCGAAGCTGTAAGGCGTGTCCGAGTTGGGTGTGATGACGGCCTTATCGGCCGGCGTGTAAACGCGCGCGGTGTTATGGACCTTGTTGAACGGCCCCTTGTACTCCGGTCCTCTGGTGTTGACGCTGTAGGCGAAGATCGCCTTGTAGTTCTCGACGATGGCGTAGCCCCACAGGTAGCCATCATTGCCAAGCGCCTCGAGCGCGGCGGCGCTCGAACCCGGCTCGGGCGCGGACGAAGGCGGAGCGGCTGGCGACGAAGGCGGAGCGGCGGCTGGCTCGGGCGCATTGGCCGGCGGAGTCCGCCCGCAGCCGCTGGATAAAATGAGAAGCACGCCTCCCGCTGCGAACGCTGAGCGCATCATGACCCCCTCATAATCGGCTTATGCGGAGGCGTCACCACCTCCGTGCAGCGAGCAGCTCAGGCCCGCGCGCTGATGAGCCAGCTGCTCGACGGCGCCACCACGCCTTGCGGCGTCAGGTAGGGCGCGAGGGTTTGCTCGAGAGCGGCGATGATTTCGGGCGTCTTCTCGCGGCCGAAGTCGCCAGCCAGGCGGATGATCTCGCCGGCGGGGCCGAGCGCCATGGCGAAGTCGATGGCCTCCTTGAGGTCGCGGCCGATGCAGATGTCGACGTCGTTGCGCTCGAATGCGATTTGAGAAAAGCCGGCGGCTTTCAGCTGATCACTGACCAGGTCGGCGCCGCGCATCGAGAAGGGACCAGGGCCGCAGGTGGGCTCGTCGAGTGTCTCGGCCTCTTCGGGGATGAAGGAGCGCACGCATTGCTCGGGACCGTGCAGCCAGGGATTGTCCTCGCGCTTGCGCCAGGTGACGAAGCACAGCGCGCCGCCGGGCTTGAGCGAGCGGCGCAGGTTGCGCAGCGCCGCCACCGGCGAAGCGAAGAACTGCATGCCGAAGCGCGCATAGATGGCATCGTAGGGGCCGCGCAGATCGTCGGTTTGCACGTCGGCGCGGAAGAAGCTGACGCGCGGCTCGCTCGCCTCGAGCGCGTCGCGTGTGGAAACATCGACGAAGTTTTGGGCCACGTCGACGCCCACTGCCTGCCCGTAGGGCCCGAGCGCTGCGGCTATTTGCCGGGTCATGTCGCCAAAGCCGCAGCCCACGTCCAGCACCCGCCCACCGGCCTGCAGCGGGCGCCGTGTGAGTAGAGCTTCTCCGTGCTGCGAAAGCCCGATCGTGAGCAGGTGCTTGAAGCGCGAGAACTTGTCGAACAGAACCCCGTTCCACGCGAGCGTGGTGTCGTCGTTGCTATCGATATCGCTGCTCATGCTTGCTCCGCTGAACCAGGGCGATGCTACCGCTCGCCCGACCGGGCGCAAAGCGGGTACGATTTGGCGGCGGAGCTGTGCCATGATGCCGGGTCATGGTGCGGCTTGGAGCTCGCTTCAGGGGACTCGTGCTGGGCGGGCTCGCATGCTCGTGCTCCGCGCTCATCGGCCTGGACGACTACGAGATCGAGCCGTCGCTCGATGCCCAGGGCGGCAGCGCCGAACCGTCAGCGGGCGGCAGCGCGGCCGGTGACGGTGCGCAAGCGGGCGGCAACGGCGGAGTACCCAGCAAGAGCGATGGCGGCGCGGCGGGCGACCCGGGCAGCGCGGGCGAAGGCGGCACCGCGGGCGTCAGCGGGGCAGTCGGCGCGGGCGGCACCGGCTGCGACACGAGCTGCGACGACGACATCGAGTGCAGCGTGGATAGCTGCGTCGAGGGAAAGTGCGTGCACACTCCGAGCAGTGCGCTCTGCGACGCCGACGACGACGAGTGCGTCACGTGCGAGCTGGGCATCGGCTGCGTTGCCAGGCTGGCCACTGTGACCCAGATTCTCAGCGACCCGCACTTCGACCTGAATAGCGGCGACTGGAGCCAAGATATCCGGGACAACGACGCGCAGGACTTCATCATCAACCCCGATCCCACGGCGCACTCGGCCGCCAACGCAGCGTGGTGGATGCCGGCCCCAGCGGACGCCATTGGGCAGGCCTATGCGGACCTGATTCAAGTCATCGAGCTGCCGTTGCAGACGAAGGTGCTGCGCTTGAGCGGCGTTTACGAGCTCACGGCCGGCGTGCTCGCGCCCAGTGATGACTACGCGACAGCTGGCATATTTCGCGGTGCGACCGAGCTCGTGGAGTTTCACACCTGGCGCGGCAGCGCTGGCGCCAAAGCGAGCTGGACCACGTTCGAGTATCGGGCCCCGCCCGACCAGCTGGCGAGCCTGCTGGAGACGCTGGCCGATGATCCGGACTTTGGTATCACCTTCGACATCTTCGGCGAAACCTGGGACTCGAAGTTTGGCTTCGACACGCTGTCGCTCGAAGCCGTCGGCTGCGAATAGCGCTCGGGCAGCGCGGCCGTAGTCCTCAGTAGCCGACGCGCACGGCCATGTAGAGCAGCGCACAGAGCAGCGCGCCGATGCCGAACATGGCCAGCACGTTGGACACGAAGTACGGGAACACCATCATGACGATGCCGGCTACCACGTGCGGCGCGCGGCTCATCTTGCGGCCGTAGCTGAAGAACACGCAGCCGACGCCGGACACCACGATGCTCGCGATGATCGAATTGCCGTCGAGCTCCACAGCGTCACCTTAGCGCCACGCCATCCCGCCCATCGGCCGAAAAGCCTGCTGGGTGGGGGGCTCAGGCCACAACCGAGCAGGACATGCGACAAACCCGGTCAGGTACCTGTCGAGCTTCTTCGCGGACTGCACCGATTGTCAGGTCGATTACGTGGCCGTGCATTGGTACAACTGCGACGGCGCATCGCTGAACGGCTACCTGGATCTGTTCAAGCAGTTCAATCGCCCCATCTGGCTGACCGAGCTCGCGTGCGCCTACGGCGGCGACACCTCGGTCGCGGGTCAGGAAAAGTACATGCGTGAGGCGATTCCGATCCTGGAAGCGCGCGCCGACGTTTACCGCTACTCGTGGTTCAGCGGCGATCCGCTACCCAATGCACGCCTGCTCAACGCGGACGGCTCGCCCACTCCGCTCGGCGACGTCTATCTCGGCTTGCCACGCGACCCGGCCTGCACGCCGTAGCGCGCAGGCCGAGCAACGGCGGCGCGAGCTACATCGCGATTTTGTGGCAGCCCTTGCAGCCAAAGCCTTCGCCAGTCGCTGGGTCGTACGGCTTCTGCCCGAAGATCTCGGCCATCTGCGGCACCACCTTGTCGTGCATGAACTTCGCGAGCTCGGGGTGCTCGGCGGCTTCGGTGATCTTGCCGTCCTTGAAGTGCAGCTCGGGCAGGAAGTCGTACGGGTGCTCCTTGAATTGCGGACCGTGACAGGTCTTGCAACCGAAGTCGGCGTACTTCTTACCGTCGAACTCCTGGAAGGACTTGCTCATCGGCGGCACGACCTTCGTCTTCATGAAGTCGGCCTTCTGCTTGTCCGACAAGCTCTCGCTCCAGACCAGCTCGGCAGCGGGGGCTTCGGCAGCCGTCTCGGAGCCGGGCCCCGCAGGAGCCTCTGCTGCGGGTTGACTGCCACCGCAAGCGAGCAACGCGGCGGCCGCGAGTAGTGACCACGATAGATTCGAGAAATGTGACGTGCGTCCCATGCGTGTTTCCTCCGATGCGAATGGCTAGGGAGAGCCGAGGTTAGTACAGATCTTTGGCCATCAGCTCCAGCAAGAACGCCGGATTATCGACGTGCAGCCAGTGACCCGCGTTCGGCACGACGTGCAACCTGACCGTCGCCCGCGTCCGGTCGACCAATTGTTGCAAACGCAGCCGGTTTTCTGGCGCCCAGCGGTCGCTATTTTCTGCCACGACCACGCGAAAGTCCGTATCTGATGTCGGGGACTCCAGCACCGGCCACAGGTCCACCGCGAAGTAGTCGAGCATCAGCTCGTGAATCGCGTCCAGATCGAAGCGCCAAACGAAGCCTTCTGGCTCGCGGCGCAGGTTGGTGGCGAGCCAGTTCGAGGTGCCCGATGAAAGGCCCTGCGCCATCAGCTGCGCCACCACCTCGCCGCGCTCGGACGCTGGCGTCGAGGTCTGCCGCACGTTGGCGATGACTCGGATCACCTCGTTGTCGGTGCTCGGCTGCTGAGAGCCCGGGTTGGAATCCAGAATCCAGAGCTGGCGCGCGCGGCCCGGAAACAGCTGACCGAACATCAACGCGGTTTTTCCGCCGAAGGAGTGACCGACGATCACCTCCGGCTCTTGACCGAGCTGCTCGATGAGGCTCGCCAGATCCCGGGCGCAGGCTTCGAGCGTGTTCGGCGGCGACGCGCCCTGTGAGTCGCCGTGGTGGCGCAGGTCGAGCAGGCAGAAGCGGTACTCGGGGCGAAGCTTGCTCAGCTTGAGCGCCAGGCTGCGCAGGTTGTTGCCGCTGCCGAGCGCGCCGTGCAGCATCAGCGCGAGCTTGGGGGCGGAGGGCTCACCGACGAGTGTCGACGTGGGGACGAAGGTCACGAGCCATGCTTAGCGGAACTGGTAGGCCGAGCCAATCACTGCGGCGGCACGAGCGCGCCGCACTGCGAGCTCGACAGATTGCAAAGCGAGACCGACGCGACGGCCAGCGCAAAACTGCCGACGATGGCCAGCACGACCAGCCCGGGCGGCGGCTCTTTCGAGATCGGGATCTTGCGCACGGTCAGGCACGCTGCCACCGGCGGGATCTCGGTGTTGCTGCAGTACTCGCCGTGGGTCATCTCGAAGCCAGGGCACTGGCTCAGGCACTCGACGTAGCCCTTGGGGGTGGGCTCCGGTTGGCAAGCGCCGTAGCAATGGACCGCGTCTCGGGGTGACACCGGGTTCTCGCGCAGCAGCAAGCGATAGCGAACCGTGTCGCCCGAGCGCTTCGGGGACTTCGATGGGGCGCTGTTGCACCCCGCGAGCACGACTAGGCACCCGCACAGGACCTGCCTGAACCTCGGCCACATAT
>DATDEV010000340.1:0-3764 GCA_036522995.1 Polyangiaceae bacterium | reverse complement strand
GCCAGGATCGTGATGCGCTTGCCGCTGGGGAACACGAAGTGATCGACCTGCGGCTTGATGTTCTCTTCCTTGATGTCCTTGCGGCTCTTGAGCCAGGCCATGTCGATCTCGCTGTCGAAGTGACCGATGTTGCAGACGATGGCTTCGTTCTTCATCGCCTCCAGGTGTTGGCCACGGATGACGTCGCAGCAACCGGTCGCCGTGACGAAGATGTCGCCGCTGGCAGCGACTTCGTCCATCGTGCGGACTTCGTAACCTTCCATGGCCGCCTGCAGCGCGCAGATCGGGTCGATCTCGGTCACGATCACGCGCGCACCCAGGCCGCGCATCGCCTGGCAGCAGCCCTTGCCCACGTCGCCATAGCCGGCCACCACGCACACCTTGCCCGCGAACATCACGTCGGTGGCGCGCTTGATGCCGTCGGTGAGCGACTCGCGGCAACCGTACAGGTTGTCGAACTTGCTCTTGGTCACCGAGTCATTGACGTTGATGGCCGGGCACTTGAGCCCACCCTTCTTGAACATCTCGTACAGCCGGTACACGCCCGTGGTCGTCTCTTCGCTGATACCACGAATGGCGTCATCGCCCGAGAACAGCAGCGGGTGCTTGTCGTGGATCCAGATGGTGAGATCACCACCGTCGTCCAGGATCATGTTCGGACCCTTGCCGCCTTCGAAGGCGAAGATCTGCTGCTCGAGGCACCAGTCGTACTCCGGCTCGGTCTCGCCCTTCCAGGCGTAGACAGGGATGCCGGCCTTGGCGATCGCGGCCGCCGCGTGATCCTGCGTGCTGTAGATGTTGCAGCTGGTCCAGGTGACCTCGGCGCCCAAGACCTTGAGCGTCTCGATCAGCACCGCGGTTTGAATCGTCATGTGCAGGCAGCCCGCGACGCGCGCGCCCTTGAGCGGCTTGCTCGTCCCGAACTCCTCGCGCAGCGCCATCAGACCGGGCATCTCGGTCTCGGCGATGGCGATCTCTTTGCGACCCCACTCCGCGAGCGACATGTCGTGCACGCGGTAGTAGCTCCCCTGCTGGGTGGGGATCTTGGTCTGGATTGTCGACGTGCCCTGCTGGGCGCCTCCCGAAACAACACTCTGCGTCATTGCTTGTTACCTTTCACTTCACTACTCGTCACTTCACTACCCGGGCCTGCTGGCTACCAAGAGCTGCCAGCCCACGTGTCCGTCGCTCGCCAGACTGGCGTAGCTCCGGGGAATCTCGACCACTTTCGGCTCATCGAAGCCGGCTTCGCGGCTCAAGGCGGTAAGCTCCGCCGCCTCGAAGCCCAGCCACACGTCGGCCTGCGCCGCCGCCATGTGTTCGTCCGTATGCCGGCAGTAGTCAATCACCAGCAGCTTTCCCCCGGGCCGCAGCAGGCTGAACAGCTCGCCTAGCGCGACTCGCGGCAGCGGTGCGTGATGTAGCACGCGCGCCGCCACCACCACGTCCGCGCCCGCGCCGACCCGCGCCAGCAGCTCGGCATCGCCCAGCTCGGCCTGTACCAGCTCGACATTGGCGTAGCCCCGCTGCTTGATGCGCAGGCCTGCGCGCTCGAGCTGTGCCGAGCTGCGATCCACGCCCACCACGCGCTCGAACACCGGCGCCAGCACATCCAGCAAAGTGCCATCGCCCGTGCCAGCGTCGAGCGCCAGCTCACGGCGCGGCAAGAGCGCTCCCAGCGCGGTCAGATAAGCGGGCAGCTCCGGCGCCAAGCCGAGCTGCCCGCTTTCGCGCGCCCGGGCGAAAAACTCGCGCGTCTTTTCGTCGCGACCGCGCACGATGTCGGCCACGCGCTCCAGGCTGCCATCGGCCTCGCACAGCGAACGCCCGGACGCGACGGCGTCGCCCACCACGGCATCCGACAGCGCCTCGCTGGGCAGCCGCACCAGCGTGCGCGTGCCTTGCTTGCGCTCCGCGAGCAGCCCCGCCTGGCGCAAAGGCGCGGCGTGACGCGAGACGTTCGGCTGCGACTCGCCGAGCAGCTCGGCGAGCTCGCCGAGGGCCAGCTCTTCGACCGCCGCCAGCGCCAGCAGTCGCAGGCGAAATGGGTCGCTCAGCAGCCGATAGAGCTGCCAGCGAGCGTCCAATCCCGATGCCGCGGCGTGCACGACGCTATAGTTACATACTTTCACATACTTGCAAGTACCAATAAAACTAGCGAAATCAGTGCTTTGCAGCAGGGTGGCGAGGGCCGCGGGCCGGGTCCGGCGTGGCAGGTTGCCGCTTTGGCTGCGCGGACCGGGGAGCGGCTGGCCTAGACTCGAGAGTCATGGATCGGTTCCGGCGCTTCGATGAAGCGTACTACCACCGCTTTTACGAATCGCCGCAGACGCGTGTGGTGTCCCCCGAAGAGCACCACCACCTGGCGCAGTTCGTGTTCGCGTTCGCCGAATACAACAAGGTCGAGATGAAGAGCGTGCTCGACATCGGCGCCGGCATCGGGCTGTGGAAGCACTGGGTCGAGAAGCACGCCAAGGGCTCCACGTACACCGGCACCGAGGTGAGCGCGGCCATGTGCAAGAAGCACGGCTTTCAGCACCGTGACATCGCGCGCTGGCGCGATCGCAAGAAGCACGACCTGATCGTGTGTCAGGGCGTGCTTCAGTACCTGCCCGATCCCGACGTCGCCCCGGCGGTCGCCAACATCGCGTCCATGTCGCGCGGCTTGGTGTACGTCGAGGTGGCGACGCGCGCCGACTTGCGCGACCGCGCCGACAAGGCCAAAACGGATACGGATATCTACGTGCGCAACGGCTCGTACTATCGGGGCATCCTGGCCAAGCATTTCTTGAGCGTGGGCTGCGGCCTGTGGTGGGCCAAGGATCGTCCGCCTCCCTTTTGGGAGCTCGAGGTCGGAGGCTGAGCATGGAAGGCAAGACACTTTTGCGCGTGTTCATCGTGGTTTCTTGCCTGGCCGTGACGGCGCTCGGCTATCGCAACAGCAACGGCGACAACACCGACGCCATCGCGCTGGCCACCAAAGCCGCGTGCCGTGGCGACGACTGCTCGGCGTCGCTCGGCCAGCAAGCGCGCTCTTCCTTTGGCCATGAGTACTCGTTCGCAGTCGTCACGGGCAAAGGTGCCAAGGGCGGCGGCGGCACCGTGATCGTCGAATGCAAACGCGAGCTCGTCTTCATCGGCGACTGGCACTGCCAACCCAAGCCGTAGCGTTACTGCGCTCGGGGGTTGGCTGGCCGCTTGCCGCGCTACTGTGGGCGCCCCACGCGCTCGCCGCGCAAAGCTTCAGGCTGGTGCTGCTGGAAGAGGGCGCGGCCAGCGGCTGTGTCGACCAAGCCGAGCTCGAGCGCGGCGTCGCCGAGCGCTTGGGGTACGGGCCGTTCGAGTCAGCGGCGAGCTCGACCATCTTGGTGCGCGTGGCGAGCCGAGACGCAGCGCTGACCGGCACCATCGAAGTCGTGGACGCTGACCATCGCTTGCTCGGCAAGCGTGAGCTGACGAGCGACGCTGCCAGTTGCGAGGAGCTGCAGCGAGCGCTGGCGCTTTCACTGAGCATTGCCATCGATCCGGAGCGCGCGCTGGCCGAGCCGCCAGTCAGCACCGAAGCCCCACCACCCCCACCCGAACCCCAGCCACCCGCGACGACACCGGTCGAGCCGAAGCCACCTGCCGGAGCTCCGCCGCCGACCGCTGACCGCTCGTCAGCGTCGACGCCGCCCGCCAAGTCCTTCACCGGCTCCGCCGCGGTGCTGAGCATGTTCGGCGTGGCCCCCAGCCCCGCGTTCGGGCTGCAGCTCATGGCACGT
>DATDEV010000339.1:0-9090 GCA_036522995.1 Polyangiaceae bacterium | reverse complement strand
CGCCGTTCTCCGGCTCGAAGGGCGCCTCTTCCGCAAGCACCGCGAGACCGTGCTCCAGCACCATGGCGTCGAGGACATGATCGCGCAGGTAGCGCAAGAAGCCCTCGCCCACCTGCAGCGGCACGTGGCGGTTGCCGAGGTGATAGGCGGCTCGCGTCAGCAGGTGCGGGTCGCTGGTCTGCACGGTCGACAGCAGCTCGGGCTTGGCCCTCACCTCGACCACCAGCCTGCCGTCGCGCGTGGCCAGCCGATCGCCGTGTCGTAGCGATAGCCCGCGCTCGATCAGCAGGCCGATCTCGCGCCCGCTATCGAGCCTGGTGCGCAGCCGCGCGCGGCGGCGCAGCTCGAACACCAGGGTCAGCGACTCGCTCGCCGGGCGCGGGTCAGCGCGCTCCAGCACCAGCTCCAGCATTTCCAAGGCAGCTTCCATCAGAATAGGAAGTAGCGCTGAGCCAGCGGCAGCTCGCGCGCCGGCTCGCAAACCAAGAGCTCACCGTCGGCCCGCACCTCGTAGGTTTGGGGGTCGACTTCCATGTGCGGCGTGTAGTCGTTGTGAATCAGGTCACGCTTGCGGATGCGGCGCGTGTTGCGCACCGGCACCAGCCGCCTGGTCAGACCCAGCGCTTTGCCCACGCCCTGGTCGACAGCCGCTTGCGACACGAAATGCACGCAGGTGGCGGAGCGGGCAGCGCCGAAGGCGCCGAACATCGGCCGGTAGTGCACGGGCTGCGGCGTGGGGATGGAGGCGTTGGCGTCGCCCATGGGCGCGGCCACGATGAAGCCGCCCTTGATGATGAGCGAGGGCTTGGTGCCGAAGAACGCCGGCCTCCACAGCACCAGATCGGCCAGCTTGCCCACCTCGATCGAGCCGATTTCTCGGCTCATGCCGTGGGTGATGGCCGGATTGATGGTGTACTTGGCGATGTAGCGCTTGGCGCGGAAGTTGTCGTTCTGCGTCGAGTCTTGGGCTAGCGCGCCGCGCTGCACCTTCATCTTGTGCGCCGTCTGCCAGGTGCGCGCGATCACTTCGCCGATGCGGCCCATGGCCTGCGAGTCGCTCGACATCATGCTGAAGGCGCCCAGGTCGTGCAGGATGTCCTCGGCGGCGATGGTCTCGCGGCGGATGCGCGACTCGGCGAACGCCACATCCTCGGCGATGCTGGGATCCAGGTGGTGACAGACCATCAACATGTCGAGGTGCTCGTCCACCGTGTTGATCGTGTACGGGCGAGTCGGGTTGGTCGACGACGGCAGCACGTTGGGTGCGCCGCACGCCTTGATGATGTCCGGGGCATGCCCGCCACCAGCGCCTTCGGTGTGGAAGGTATGGATGGTGCGACCCTTGAACGCGGCCAGCGTGTCCTCGACGAAACCGGACTCGTTCAGGGTATCGGTGTGGATCGCGACCTGGACATCGTAGTCCTCCGCCACGCGCAGGCAGTTGTCGATGGCGGCCGGAGTAGTACCCCAATCCTCATGCAGCTTGAGGCCGACGCAGCCGGCCGCGACCTGCTCGACCAACGACTCGGGCAAGCTGGCGTTGCCCTTGCCGAGCAGCCCGAAATTGAGCGGGAACGACTCCAGGGACTGCAGCATGCGCGCGATGTTCCAGGGGCCGGGCGTGCAGGTGGTGGCGCTGGTGCCGGCGGCTGGACCCGTGCCGCCGCCGACCATGGTCGTCACCCCGGACATCAGCGCTTCGTCGCACTGCTGCGGACAGATGAAATGAATGTGCGTGTCGATGCCGCCTGCGGTGATGATGCTGCCCTCACCGGCGATGACCTCCGTACCGGGACCGATCACGATCTGCACGTTGGGCTGAACGTCGGGGTTGCCGGCTTTACCGATGGCCGCGATGCGACCGTCCTTGATGCCGATGTCCGCTTTGACGATGCCCCAGTAGTCCAGAATCAGGGCGTTGGTGATGACGGTGTCGACGGATTCGTGCGAGGTGGCCTGGCCCTGGCCCATGCCGTCGCGGATCACCTTGCCGCCTCCGAACTTCACCTCTTCACCGTAGATGGTGTGATCGCGCTCGACCTCGATCAAAAGCTCGGTGTCGCCCAGGCGCACGCGATCACCGCGTGTGGGCCCATACATTTCGGCGTAAGCGCGGCGGTCGATGGTCCTCACGAGGCATCCTCCCCATCTGACGTGTCGGGATTCTCTGGCGCGTCGAGCGCGCCCATGATCGTGCCGCGAAAGCCGAAAACCCTGCGCGCGCCGGCCAGCGCGCAAAGCTCGACAGTACGCGTCTGACCCGGCTCGAAGCGCACGGCCGTGCCAGCCGGAATGTTCAACCGAAAGCCGCGCGCTTGCTGGCGATCGAAGCTGAGCCCCGGGTTCGTCTCGAAGAAGTGATAGTGCGAGCCGACCTGGATCGGCCGATCGCCCGTGTTGGACACCTCGAGCGTGAGCGTCTCGCGGCCCTCGTTGATGGTGATGGGAGGCGCGTCGGCGACCAGCACCTCGCCCGGTATGCGCCCTCCCGAAGCCGGGATCGGCTGGTGGACGGTGACGAGCTTCGTGCCGTCGGGGAACGTGGCCTCCACCTGCACCTCGACGATCAGCTCGGCCACGCCTTCCATCACTTCGTCGGCGCGCAGTAGCTGCGTGCCCTGCGCCATCAGCTCGGCCACCGACTTGCCGTCGCGCGCGCCCTCCATGATCGCGGCGCTGATGTACGCGACGGCCTCGGGGTAGTTGAGCTTGAGGCCGCGAGCCTTGCGTCGCTCGGCGACCAGCGCAGCCGTGAAGAGCAGCAGTTTGTCCTTTTCGCGTGGGAGCAGCTCCATGGGCGATCTCGGATAACGCACAGCGCCCTTCGAGCAAACGGAAAACTCCCGTTCACACTCGATCAAGCGGGACCTCGGCTCGATCTGCAGAGTCTCCTGCCGCTGGAAACCCTCCCGCAACGGTCCGATCACGCCCGCGAAGCGCACGCGGCCAGACCCAGCTCGATGCGCTACGTAGCCCAGACTCGCGGCAAGACGGCCGGGCGCGCCAGCAGCGCCGGCCGCAACAACTGCCAGGCTCGAATCAGCAGCGCGCGCACGCCCTCGACGTGCGGCCCCAGGACGCGCACGACCAGCAGCTCGTCGAGGCTACTGACGCTACACAGCCCGCTCGCAGGCTCGCCGAGCGCGCTGCGAGTGTCGTCGACGAGCGAGCTCGGGATGGAGCCGCTCGGCGGCACGGCGTAGAGCGTGGCCACCACCGGCTCTCCGCGCAGCGCGTACGCCTCATCCAGCAGCTCGGAGCCCTGGCCGAGCTCGATGGCCTCGATCAGCAGCGGCCTGCCCTCGCGATACAGCTCGAAGCGCGACGCCACGCGCCCGCGGTCGAACTTCTCGGCGCGCGCCGGCATACCGTAGCAAGTGATTTCCCAGCCGATGAAGCCCGCGTCTGGCGCCAGCTCCACGCGCGTGCTCGTGCGCGCTCGAGCGTCCGGAAAAGCCAACGTCTCGCTCGGCAGCCAGTCCAGGCTGGCGCCAGCCGAAAGGCTGAGCACGCTGTCGATCTCGCTGGCAGCGCCGGCCGAGCGATACAGCTTCTGCGCGGCGGGTGTGGTGAGCAGCACCTGTGCGCCCGTGGCCAAATTCACGCGCGTTTCTAGCCGATCGCCGCCCACCACGCCGCCCGGCGGGTGCAGCAGGTAGATGTGCGGGCAGGCGCTGCCCTCGGGATAGAGCACGCGCTGGATGCGCAGCGGGCCTTCGTGAGCTGAGCGGGCCAGCTGCGTCCCGTGCGGGGTGCTCTCGAACGAGAGCGACAATCGCCCGAGCCAACCGTCCCTGCTGCTCACCCGAGCACGTCCGCGATCGTGTAGCGCTTGGCGGGCTTGCCAACCACGAAGCGGGCCGCGGCCAGCGCGCCGCTGCCGAACAGATCCCGATTGGAAGCGCGGTGAGTGAGCTCGAGCCGCTCGCCCTGACCGAAGAGGTACACCGTGTGGTCGCCCACGACGTCGCCGCCGCGCAGGCCGTAGACGGCCATTTCTTCGTTGGTGCGCGCGCCCACGTCGCCGCTGCGCCCGTGAATCTCGCGCAGCTCCGAACGCGCTGCGCGGGCCGCATCGGCCAGGCGCTTGGCGGTGCCGCTGGGCGAGTCCACCTTCTTGCGGTGGTGGATCTCCGTGATCTCGACGTCGAAGCCGAGCCCCAGCCGCTTGACCGCCTGCTCCACGAGCTCGGCCAGCACCTGCACCCCCAGGCTCATGTTGGGCGCCCACAGCACGGGCACGCTCTGAGCGGCGCGATCGAGCGCCTTTTTGGCGGCCTCATCCAGGTTGGTGGTGCCGCTCACGATCGCCACCTTCTGCCGCGCCGCGATGGCAAGCAGCGGCACGATCGCGGACGCATTCGAGAAATCGATCACCACCTCCGCACCGAGCAGGCCCGAAGCCGCATCGGCCGTGGTCACGACGCCCAGCTGCCCGAGGCCAGCCAGCTCGCCGATGTCGCGCCCGAGACCCGGGTCGCTGTCGCTGCACACGCCGCCCACGATCTGCACGTCGCCCGCAGCTTGTGCCAGGCGCGCGATCGCGAGGCCCATGCGCCCGGTGGCACCGAAGATTGCGAGCTTCACTTGGCCTCGTAGCCCTTGATCAATTGAGCCAGCGCGTCGGTGCAGGCTTGCGTCGCCTCGACCACCGGCAGACGCACGCTGCGCCCGGTCAGGCCCTTGAGCGCCAATGCAGCCTTGATCGGCGCCGGGCTCGGCTCCGCGAACAGGGCGCGGTGCAGCGGATAGAGCCGGCTGTTCTTGCGCTCGGCGTCCGACCACTTACCAGCCAGCGCATCGGCCACCACCTCGCCCACCTGACGCGGATAGAGGTTGCTCGTCACGCTGATCACGCCCTGAGCCCCCACTGCCAGCATCGGCAAGGTCAGCGGATCGTCCCCGGACAGGTTCACGATTCGGCCGCGCGCCCTGCCCATCAGCTCCTGGCAGAACAGCACGTTGCCGGAAGCATCCTTGATACCCACCACGTTCGGGCAAGCGTCGAGGATGCGAAGCAGCGTGTCGACGCTCAAGTCCACGATCGAACGGCCCGGCACGTTATAGACGACCACGGGCCCCGAAACGGCCTTGGCGATCTCGGTCACGTGCCGGAACAGACCCTCCTGCGAGGGCTTGTTGTAGTAGGGCATGACGATCATCACGCCGTCGGCGCCGGCCTCGAAAGCGGCCTTGGAGGCCTCGATGCTCTTCTTGGTGCTGTTGGAGCCGGTGCCGGCCAGCACGGGCACGCGCCCCTTGGCGAAACGCACTGCTCTGCCGATCAGCTCCCGCTGCTCGGCGTCACTCAGTGTGGGAGACTCGCCGGTGGTGCCACAAGGTACGAGGCCGCTGACGCCACCCTCGAGCTGCTGGGCCAGAAGCTTCTCGTAGGCATCGAAGTCGATGTTCGAGCCATCCGCCGAAAACGGCGTGACGAGGGCCGTGAAAACTCCCTGTAGCAGAAGCGTCATGGCGGACGTTTGTCGCGTTAGCGGGCCAAATGCAAGGAGGTCTCCACGCAACGCGGCGGTTTTTGCGACTATTGACCGCCATCGGAGCCCCGGTACTATCGGTGGCTGCTCTCACATGGCGTCCATTTTTCCCGGTAGACGGACCGCCATCTCGATCCCGTCCGAGCGACCGCTCTCCTCCGGCCCGCCCTGCCTGGTGATCATCTCAGGCGACGACATGGGGCGCCGCTTCGAGCTCGGTAAAACGGAGGTGTCGATTGGCCGTGCCGACACGTGCACCATCTGCGTGAACACCGACCAGGTCAGCCGCAAGCACGCCACCGTGCAGCACATCCTGGGCCGCTATTACGTCGTGGATCTGCGCTCGACGAACGGGACCTTCGTGAACGAGCAGAAGGTGGAGCGCGCCAAGCTGATGGACGGGGACCAGATCCGCGTCGGCAAGACGGTGCTCAAGTACACCGAGAGCCACGTCGAGCAGCGCTATTTCGAGCACGTCTTCAACCTGGCCAGCATGGACGCGCTCACGGGCGCCTTCAATAAGCGCTACTTCGACGAAACCTTCGGTAAGGAGCTGCAGCGCTCGCAGCAGACCTCCACGCCGCTCTCGATCGTGCTGTTCGACATCGACCACTTCAAAAAGATCAACGACACCTATGGCCACCCGGCCGGCGATGCGGTGCTCAAGAACGTGGCTAGCGCGGTTTCAGTACAGCTGCGCGAGGGCGACGCACTTTTCCGGGTTGGCGGTGAGGAGTTCGCGCTGGTGCTGAGCGCGACCCCGCACGCCCTTGCAGTGCAGGCGGCCGAAGCCGTGCGCGGGCTGGTCGAAGCGCTGGTCACCGATTTCATGGGCACGCGCATCGTCGCAACTCTGAGCTTGGGCGTGGCCGAAGCCGTCGCCGGCGAGGAACCGAACGCGCTGTACCAGCGCGTGGACGGGCTGCTCTACGCAGCCAAGCGCGGTGGGCGTAACCGCGTCGCCAGTAGCTAAGCGATGGCTGCGGCTATCCTACACTCGACCATCTAGGCTCGAGTCGCGCAGCCTGCTAGGTTCGGGGATCATGCTCGTCCCTCGCGCGACCGCGCTGGCCGGTTGTAGCCTGCTATTTGCCTGTGGTGGTGGTGAAGGCGTGCTGCCTCGAGCCAAGGCGCCCGAGGCCCCCGACGCGCAGACGCGCTGTCATGCCGCCGCCGTCTCGGGCAGTCCGCTGATCACCGAATGGCCGTCGGCCGAGAAAGCCAATCTACAGGCCAGGCTGCGCAGCGGCGGGCTGGCGGTGGAGTTCACCGGCTGCAGCATGCGCCCGATCACGTCGTGCACGCTGCGCGGCAGCTATCGCTGGCAGCGCACGACGCTTTCGTCGGAGGGCATCGAAATTCACAACCAGGACGAGCTGTTCGCCAAGCTGCCGCTCGGAGCGCTCGCCCTGGAAGGCGAGCTGGCGCGAGCGGGGCGCCTGGCGGTGCGCACGATGGTATCGGGCCAATACGTGCTGGAAGGCTCGACCGCAGCCGACGTGCCCGACTTCGGCGAGTGCGCCGCCGCCACGCATCTGCTGGTTGGCATCTCGATGGGTAGCTTCAAGCTGCACTCCGGCGGCACGCTGGAAGCTGGCGGCGGCGTCAGCGCAGGGCCTTATTCGAGCGGAGCGCACACCAGCAGCTCGGAAACGCTGCTGCGTGAAGCGGGCGACTTCGACAGCTGCAAGGCCTCGACGGACGAGAGCCCCGAGATGAACTGCAGCTCGCCGATTCAAGCCTTCCTCACGCCGCTGCCACGCTTCGCCAAGGAGCGCGGTAGCGGCACGCTGCGGGTAACGTTCGCGTCCGGCACCGAGGATGCCTGGGAGCTGCGCCAGAATCAGCAGTTCGTGTGCCGCACGCCCTGCACGCGCTGGGTCGCCCCGGCCGACACCTATCAAATGCGCATCGAGAGCGGCGTGGTGCTCCAAACCGTCAACGTGCCCGAGCTCGCGCGCTACGCCGAAAATGGCGAGCTCCAGGTGCGCGCGTATCCCAAGAATACGTCGCGCTTCGTGGGCGGCATCGTAGCCACGAGTGTCGGCGGCATGCTCGCTTTCATGGGCGGCTTTTTGGCGCTGGCCGGAGGTATGTCAGACCGCTCGGGGCTGACCGTGGGAGGCGCTGTCACGGCCGGGATTGGCCTGGTCGCCATCGGACCTGGCATTTACCTGATGTCCACCAGCGGCTCGAAGGCGGAGATCCGATCCAACGGCATGCCGATCGAAGACGCGAGCCGCGACTGGACGCCGCAGCTCGCTATCGAAGGCTCGCTCTGAGCCGCTACTCGCTCTAAGCCGCTATCGAAGGCTCGCTCTGAGCCGCTATCGGCTCAGAGCGAGGACCTGACTCAGCGGGGCGGCAGATTCAAGCAGCAGCCGAGTGAGCAGTACTTGCCGACGGCGCAGGCGGGCAGATCGGGACCGCACACCGTGAGCCCGTTGTCGCAAGTGTAGCCGGGGTCGGGGGGATTATCGCTGCCGCCCATACCAGTCGTGCCGCCCGTACCAGGAGCGCCGCCGGTTCCAGTCGAAGGCGAGCATTCCTCGGGCAGGTCGTCGACGGTTTTGCCGGGGCAAAGCTCGCAGGTGCCGCAGTTGTTGCCGCACTGATCCGACTTGACGCACACCGGGCAGGCCGTGTCGTCTTCCGCCTTATCCAGCGAGCAGGCGGTGCCGGTCTGGATGTCCAGGTTGGTGCCGTCGGCGAGTTGGACGGTGCAGCACCCGAAGCAGTCGCAACCGTTGGGCGTTTGCGGCGCGCAGTAGTCGATGCAGGCCTTGGAGAGCTCGCAATCCGGGTGGTCCTGATCAAGCTCGCCGGTCAAGCACCCGGTCGCATAGCGGCAATGGTCGTCGCCCGCGCCGGAGTTGCCGTCGAAGAAGCAGTCTTGCCACTTCGGGTCGCGGTTGTCGCCCGGGATGCCGGTGGCGAACGTGGCCTCGTCGTTGTCGAACGGCCCGGTGCACTCCGCGTCGAAGCCGTCGACCAGGCCGTCCTCGTCGTCGTCGAGTCCGTTGGAGCAGGTGCAGCCGGCGTCACCGCACAGCTCGGTGCCGATCACGGTCGTGCCGCCGGTGTTGGTCGTGCCGCCGATGCTGGTCGTGCCACCGGTGCCGGTCGTGCCGCCAATGTTGATCGAGCCGCCGGCGGAGCTGGCTCCGCTGCCGTTACCGGCTGCGTTGCCTTCGCCGCCAAGGCTGTCGCTGCCCGCAGTGGAGGCGGCGGTGGCGCCCGACCCTTCACCTGCGGCATTGCCGCCCGGGTTGTCACCTTCACTCGAGGACCCACATGCCCATACCAGGCACAGAGGGACCAGAACCGCCAGACAACCGAAGGATGCTTTAGTCATGAGTTTTCCACCGAAGCCTATACGTGGGAACCCATGCCAAACTTTATGAGCGCAGGGCGGATTGCCAGGGAATAGCTGTCACCCCGTGTAGGCGTCCCGCCGCACGTGTGGCGACGGTATGACAACCGTCCACTGCCACGGGACTCAGCGCGGCGGTGCGATCACGCAGCAACCCGTGATGCAGTACTCGCCCGGGCGACAGCTGCCGTCGGGACACGCCGTTTGCCCCGAAGCGCACGC
>DATDEV010000338.1:0-6249 GCA_036522995.1 Polyangiaceae bacterium | reverse complement strand
AGCGACGCCAACAACTGCGGCAGCTGCGGCAAGGTGTGCTCCGCTGCCAACCTCACCGGCCGCGCGTGCGTCGGCTCCAGCTGCACCGGCGTCTGTCAGAGCGGCTTTCTCAACTGCAATAACAACTACGGCCTCGACGGCTGCGAGACCAACAGCAACGGCAGCGTGGACCATTGCGGGGGCTGCTCGCTCGCCTGCTCCAGCAATCACGTCACCGGCCGGGCCTGTAGCGGCGGAAACTGCACCGGCACGTGCAGCGGAGCCTGGCTCGACTGCGACACGGATCTTCGCAGCAACGGCTGCGAAAAGAACGGCGATACCGACGCTACGCATTGCGGGGCGTGCAACAACGCTTGCCAGTACGGCTACTGCTCGGGCGGCGATTGCCTGTTCACGCGCTGGGGCACCTACACGCCCGGCCCGAGCTCCGAGAACCGCGGCCCGAGCACGGCGCAGGGCTTTGCGATCCCGGTCAGCAGCACCACCACGCTCAAGGCGCTCGGCATCCGCACCGGCAACGTGGCCGGCTCCGTGCACGTGCGCCTGGCGTTGTATGCCGACACCGGCGGCATACCCAACGGCCTGCTGGCGCAGACCGGCTCGCTCACCGCCGTGGTCAACGGCGCGACGGAAGGGCCGGTGCCCGAGATCAGCCTCGCACCGGGGCAATACTGGTTGTTCATGGTCAGCGACGCGACGGTGCGGCTCACGACCTTGGCCATCACGGCTAACTGGTTCAGCGCGCCGCTCACCTTCGGCGCCTACCCGACGACGCTGCCGCCGCTTACCGGCGCCGCCGTGGCCGAAGCCAATTTCTATATCGTCACGACGCCATAGCGGCTTCGAGACACCGCCATCATCGACGAAAGGACACTCGCGTATGACCTGCCCGGATCTGTACATCGGAGCGAGCCGCGCCGCCGCGCCCCCGTCTCCCTTCTGGACCAACCCCGCCATCGCACCCCCCAGCACCAATCTCGAACAGGGCGTCGCCGTCACGATCAACGTCAGCGTCCGGAACCACGGCAGCGACGACTCTCCGGCCACGACGCTGCAGCTGTTCTACTCGGATCCGCAGACGGGTTTCAGCACCATCGGGCAGATCGGCAGTAATCAAACGATCACGGTGCTGGGCGCGACCACGCTGCCGGTCGCGGACGGCATCGTCACGACTCCGTTCGGCTGGACGCCGCCCGCCGCCGCCACGCTGCCGAATGGGGGGCACGTGTGCTTGCTGGCGCGCGTGCGCATGCAAACGGATCCTCCGGACAGTGAGGGCATCAACTGCGTCCAGGAGATCTACGGCGCCAACCCGCCGACGGACAAGCTGCAGGGCATTCGTAACATCCACGTCTATGCGCCGGCGGGCGCGAAGAAAGGCCGCCGCAAGGCGATGCAATTCGCCTTCGGCGCGATGAACAATCTGCCCGACACCGACAAGACCGTGCTGCAGGTCAAGCTGCTCGACCCGCAGCAGGACATCGAAGCGCTCGAAGCGCTCGCCGACGACGCCGTGGTCGATCAGGCGCTGCGCGCTCGCCGTTTGAAATTCGCGGTACCGAACGCGCTACTGGTCGGAACCGGGCGCGAGCGCGTCCAGAACACGCGCTTCCGCGCGTACCTGAAGGCCGCGGCGGGCACGGAGCTCCCCTGCCCGCCGCGCCTGAGCCGCACCGGCCCCATCGCCGGCGACGTGCTGCCGCACCTGATGGCGCCCGGAACCAAGCTGGCCGACGCGCAGGGCGCGCTGCAGCTTTCGCTCAACCCTGGCGAGATCAGCCAGACCATCGTCCAGGTGGAGCCGTGCAAGCGCGACGACGCCGTGTACGCCGTCCAGATCAGCCACGCAGGCGCGGACGGGCGACCCATCGGCGGCCTGACCATCCTGTTCGTGCCGCCGCACGACTACTTCTGAGCCCGGGGAGGCAGCCGAGCCGGCAGTCCGAGTCGCGGGGCTCGCCTGCCGACTCGAGCGGGCCGGAGCGGGCCCAGCGGAGCGCCCCGGAGAATCGACCGGTGTCTCGCGGCAATACGCGCGGTCTTCGAGCCATTTGCGAAGGCGGAAGTCCGGTGGCATTCTCCCGCGCCCCAATGTCCAAGGACAGCTTCGCTTCACTGATGGCTAGTGGCTCTGATTCGGTCGCCGACCGCGCCCGCAAGCGCCTGGAGCGCGGTCAAGCGCTCGACGTCACGGTGCTGCAAGTGTCGTCTGACTTCGTCTACGTCGACGTCGGCACCGCGGGCGACGGCAAGATCCCAACCAGCGAGCTATCCGACGAGAACGGCAAGCTGCGCGTCAAGCCGGGCGACACGGTGCGAGCCAGCGTCGTCGAGGCGCGTACGGTAGGTGCGGTGCTGCGTGCCCTGCAGAGCGCGTCAGGCAAGGAAGTGCCGAAGCCCGACGAGGTGCTGGAGGGCAAGGTCACGCGCGTCGAGAACTACGGCGTGTTCGTGACCACCGCCAAGGGCGATGGCCTGGTGCCGGGCCGCGAGCTCGGGCTCGCCCCGGGCGCCGACCTGCGCAAGGCATTCCCGATCGGCAAAGAGCTGACCGTGGTGACGATGGACGTGGACGACCGCGGTCGTATCCGCTTCAGCGCCAAAGAAGTGGCTCGCGTGCAGGAGCAGAAGAACTTCCGCGAGTTCACCGAAGGCGGCGAGCCGATCGACGGTGAGGGCGAGGCGGCTGCCGCAGCGGCACCCGCAGCCGGTAAGGCCAAGCCCAAGCCCAAGCCCTCCCCGCGCAACTTCGGCAGCCTGGGCGACGTGTTCGCCGACAAGCTCAAGCACCTGCAGACCACGCCCAGCAAGCCCCCGCCCAGCAAACGCAAGTAGGCGTGCGGGCGAGAGCGAGAGAACAGGAAGGGTGGAAGGGTGGAAGGGGGTGGGGGGAGCCAGGCGGTAGCAGCCCCTCGCAAGACTGTGGCCTCACGCGGACCCTAGAAACCCGGTGATGGGATGCGGAGCATCCCATCACGCGCCTTCCACCCTTCCACCCTTCCTGTTGATTCCTGGCCGTTAGGCGAGGCTGCCGGAGGGGGCGCCGACTGGGGATTGCTGGAGGCGGGCGATGCGCTCCTCGATCGGGGGGTGTGAGCTGAATAGGGCGCCGAAACCCGAGCGCTTGGGGCTGATACCGAAGGCTGCCATCGAATCGGGCAGGTTCGAGCCCTGGCCCTGGCCCAGGCGGCGCAGCGCGCTCACCATGCTGTCGCGACCGGCCAGGCTGGCTCCGCCCTCGTCGGCACGGAACTCGCGCCGGCGGCTGAACCACTGCACGATCAGCATCGCCAGGATACCGAGCACGATCTCGGCGGCGAAGGTGGCGACCCAGTAGCCGATACCGGGAGCATGCTCGCGATCGTCGTCGCGGCTGCGCAGCATCGAGTCGACCAGATTGCCGATGATGCGCGAGAAGAAGAACACGAACGTGTTGAGCACGCCCTGCAGCAGCGTGAGCGTGACCATGTCGCCGTTGGCAATGTGCGCGATCTCGTGGCCCAGCACGGCGTCGATCTCGTTTCTGCGCATCTGCCGCAGCAGGCCGGTGCTGACGGCGACCAGCGAATTGTTGCGCGTGGGGCCGGTGGCGAAGGCGTTCATCTCCGGTGCGTCGTAGATGGCTACTTCCGGCTGCTTGATGCCGGCGCGATTGGCGTGCCGGGCGACGGTGTCGAACAACCAGCGCTCGTCCTCGTTACGCGGCGCAGCAATGACCTTGGCGCCGGTCGACCACTTGGCGATCCACTTGGAAGCGAGCAGCGAGATGAACGACCCGGCGAAGCCGACCACGACCGACATGACCATCAGCGGGCCGTAATTGCCCATGGCCGAGGCGGCATCGAAGACGCCCAGCGCTGTCAGCAGCGCGAGCACCACGTTGATGGCCAGCAGGATGGCCAGGTTGGTCAGGATGAAGAGCGAAATACGCTTGAACACGGCCTTTGCTACCTCCGAGAGCGAATCTGCACACCGCAGCTCCGCGCTACCTGTCGGCTATAAGCACGTGGGAGCGCACTGTCCAGCGTGTAAACCGATGACCTTTGGCGTCACTTCATCGGAATAACCGATGCAATCTGAAGGTTCGGGCGATTGATTGAGAGCGCGACGAAGGGCTTCAGCGCGCTGCGAAGGCCGACAGCACTGAGCCTTTGGCGACCGCGACGACTTTGCGCCGCACCAGATCGTCGACGGTGTCGCGGATCGTTTCGCCTGGGTCTCGCGCGACGAAACCGAGCTCCCGCTCGGCCTTCTCGGCGCTGCAGTACCAGAAGTACTGCGCCATCTCGACGCTGACGGGGTCGACCGGTGCGCGGCCGCCGATGGCCTCCACGGCCTTGGTGAACATCTGGTTCAGGCCGAGGGCGATCGGGCGCGAGCTCGGCATGCGCAAGAGCGGGGCTTTGACGCCGCTGATGCGCTCGAGGCGCTGGAAGAACGCCGCGATCGTCATATTCTTCGCGTTCAGCAGGTAACGCTCACCGGCGCGCCCGTGCTCGAACGCCTGCAGTAGGCCGACGGCCGCGTCGCGCGCGTCCACGAAGGCCATGCCGCCAGCCGGGGTGGCCGGAATGGAGCGTTCCAGAAACATGCGCACGTCTCCGGTCGAGGATTCGCGCAGGTCGCCCGGCCCGAGCAGCAGGCTGGGATTGACGACCACCACCTCCAGCTCGCCCGGTCGATTGGCCTCGAGCGCCGCCCGCTCGGCGTAAAGCTTGCTGCGATAGTAGGGCCAGCGCGCGATGATCTCGAGCGGCGCGCGGCAGCTTTCGTCGGCGATGCTTTCCGCGTCGCGGCTCACCGCCAGCGTGCCGCTGGTGCTGGCGACGACCACTCGCTTCACGCCCGCAGCCAGCAAACCGCGCAGCGCAGCCTGCGTGCCGAGCACGTTCTCGCGATGGAGCAGCTCCGCATCCTCGCGATCGCGCGAGACGCGCCCGGTGACCAAAAACGCGCCGTCAGCGCCGCGCGCGCTCTCGGTCACCTTGGCCTCGTCCAGCACGTCGAGCGGCGCGACCGTGACGCCGTGTTGCTCGCCGCCGTTCTTGGACACCGCCGTCAGCGTGTGACCGCGCTCGAGCAGCGCGTGCACCAGATGAGAACCCAAAAAGCCGGTCGCACCGGCCACCCAGAACTTGCTCACTGTGGGCTGCTCTCGAGCTGAAACACCTTCTGGAAGGTAAACAGCAGCTGGATGTTGTTGCTCTTGACCGCGCCGGACATGAACTCGGCCGGCGAGGGCGTGTAGCGCTCGCGCACGATGCGCGTGAACATGTCGGGCGTCGTCTTCAGCACGCAGTCGGCGGGCGAAGCGACCTTGCCCGGCACGACCTCGCACTTTTGATCGGTGACCCGCACCGTCCAGCGCTCGGTGTCGCCGAGCGAGAAGTAGAAGCTGATCGGCTGCTCGATGCTGCCGGCCTTGAAGCGCAGCTCCAGCTCGCGAAACACCGGCTCCAGACCTTCCGGCTCGGCGGGCGGCAACGAATCGCGCACTTCCTCCGCGCTCAGCTCGCGCGTGTCGAGGATCTTGCCCTGGCTGAGCAGCAGCACGGCGCGCTGCGCCAGGCGCGTGATGATGCGCGACTTCTCGGCCGTGGACATACCGGCGGTGAGCCGCGCCATCTCGCGCGGCTCGAGCGGCGCGCCGATGCGCGCCTCCACCTCGCGGTGCTTGATCAGCGTGGCGCCCTTGGGCAGCGCGCGATGCGTGCCGCCCAGCCAGATCGGCAGGATGTCGATGTTGTGGTGCAGCGCCAGGTGCCCGACCGCCGACTTGAACTCGTGCACCTGGCCGTCGGTGCTGCGCGTGCCTTCCGGGAAGATCAGCACGGTTTTGCCGCCCTCGATCAGGTCGCCGGCCTGGCGCAGCGCCTGGCGCAGCGAGCTGCCGCGCGGCATGGGCGCCAGGTTGGTGAAGTTCTCGAAGAACGCCTTGCGGTAGCGGTTGCCCTCGAAGAAGTAGTCCTGCGCCGCCAGCGACACCATCTGCTGCCCGTAGCTGCCGAGCGCGTACTTCACCAGGCCCATGTCCAGGTGGCTGGCGTGGTTGGCGGCGATGATGGCGTTTCGATTGTGCGGGATGAAGGCGCGGCCGGTCACCTTGGTGCGCAGCACGCGATCGTAGAAGCCGTGCTGGGCCGTGCCCATCCAGGCCATGGCGGCTTCGCGCAGGGGCTCGGGAATATCGAGCTGTAGCGAATCCTCTTGCTCGATGCTCGAGGTCGAAGCCAGCCGGCGCGCCGCCGT
>DATDEV010000337.1:0-3533 GCA_036522995.1 Polyangiaceae bacterium | reverse complement strand
TATTGGGGGCGTCCAGGGCTGCGTTGGGTCGGGGGATCCGCCGGCTGAATTTGGCTAAAGAACCGGCAGGCGGGAGGGAGACGTTGGCTTAACCAGTCGAGCGGCGCGGGGCGTTTTGCCTGGCGGCTGGCAAAAGATCCTACTTCCGTGACGCGCGGCGGGGCTGCCTGCCTTGAAGTGTTCGGCATTTCGCCAACTTTCACGCGTCGCTGACTACGGCGCGCCGCTGGAACGCGGCTTGCTAGGGAAAGCGCGCCGCCATGACCGTCAGCTCCCTCAGGTCTCGCCTCGTCAGCGTCCCCGTCCGCCGTCGCCTCATGATCGTGGAGGGCGGAGCCTCGGTCTTCACGCGCGAAGGCGCCGAGACGTTCGACGAAACGGTGGCGATCGCTCAGCTGCAGGATGAAACGCCGGACGAGTTCGCCGAGCGCTGTCTGCAGCGTATCGCTGCCGCCGAGCGTTCCGGACGCTGCTTTCAGGCCGCGATGCTGTTCACCAGCGCCAGTCACGACCCAGCCAAGACCGCCGCCCGACGACTGATCGCGCTCGCGGTCGCGGAGCACGCCGATAGCGTCGTGGAGCTGAGGGAGCTCGTGGTGGTGACGGCGCCGACCGCCGAGCCCGAGCAGCGCGACGAGCTGCTCGACCTGGTGGAGGAGCTGCTGATGTGCAGCGGCCGTCTCCCCGTCAGGGTCTGCTTCACGGAGCCTGCGGAGGAGCTGCAAGACAGCGGTATCTTTTGGAGCCTGCCTGCGAGCGAGCGACAGCGTCAGCGCGACTTGGAGCGCAGCGACTCGTAGACCGCCTGCATGTCCGCGGGCATGCGCTGTTCGAAGCGCACGCGCTGCCCGGTGTGCGGATGCTCGAAGCCCAGCTCGCGCGCGTGCAGCATCAAGCGTGGAGCCGTAATCAGCTCGCCGCGGTAGCCCTTGGAGTAGACGCGCTCGCCGACCAGCGGATGGCCCCGCTCGGACAAGTGAATGCGAATCTGATGCGTGCGCCCGGTCTCGAGCTGGCACTCGAGCAGGCTCGCGCCGCTCAGGGCCTCGAGCAGGCGCACGTGCGTGATGGCCTCGCGCCCGAGCTCCTCATCGTCGGTCGAGCCGCGCCGTCCGTCACCGCGATCCTGGATCAGCCTGCTACGAATGGTGGCGTCGCGCACGGCGCCGTGCGCGATGGCCACGTACTTGCGCTCGGTGGTGTGAAAGCGAAACTGATTCTTGAGCGCCAGCTTGGCCGCGACGGTGCGCGCGAACACGACCACGCCCGACGTCTCCTTGTCGATGCGGTGCACGATGCCGAGCGGCGCGCGGCGCCCCCGCTGCGAGATGGTCTCCATCACCAGCTGGTCGAGCGTCCCGCGCTCGTCCTCGTCGTAGGGCACGGTGCTGATGCCGGCCGGCTTGGCCACGACCACCAGCTGCGCGTCGATGTGCAGGATGGCGCTCTGCGGCAAGGCGGGCGTACGGGTTGCGCGCGGCGCGTTTTGGCGCAGCTCGAGCTCGCTACCACCGGCGATCGGCAGCGCCGGATCGAGCACGACGCTGCCGTCGATGAAGATCTTGCCGGTGCGCACCAGCCGGCGCACGTCGTTCCAGCTCTTGTCGGGCATCAGCTCGCGCAGCCAGCGATCGAGCTGCTTGGCCGCGCCTGCGGGCAACTGCTGCTTGCTCACGTCAGGGCGCCACGCGTGGGCTGTTCCAGCGCGGTTTGATGTGGACCTTCAGCACGTCCCCGTAAAGACCCAGCTGCGCGCAGTGATCCATCTTGTCGTTACCGGAATAGCCGCGCACGTGGAAGTTACCCTGCGTGTAGCGCGAGATGCGCTCGAGACCGAGCGGCCCGGAGCCATGGGAGGCGCGCGGCTTGCCTCCCACCTGATGGATGAGAAAGCTTGCCGTCTCGGTGGTGGAGGCATAGCCCGGCGGAATGATCGACGAGTGGCTCACGAACATCAGCTTGTGCCCCGCCGCCGCCTCGCGCGCAAAATCGGTGAAGGCCTGGATCTGCAGCGCGTTCAGGCCCTGCCCCTGATAGCCGCAGTGCAAGCCATCGAGCAGGATTACACTGTCGACGTGCTGCTTGCCGTACTTCTGGCCGAGGATCTTCTGCACCGCACCGTAGCCCGCGCTCCAGGCGCTCAGCCCGATGCGCCGCGCCCTGGCGTTGGTGCGTCCGACCTTCTTGGCCACCGCGCGCTCGACGCTCGCCACCAGGCGCTCGAAGGCGTCGGGCGCGTCGAAGGCGGTTTCGTAGGGGCCCGAGCCCAGCCCCAGATCGATGCCGACCAGCACTGCCCCGTCCATGGTCGTGACCCACTCCTTGCGCGCCGCTTCGTGGCCGTGAAAATGGATCATCACGTCGAACTGGCCGCTGCGCGTGAAGCGTTTGCTGCTGGGCATGATCAGCTGCCCCATATCGATGCCGCGCGTCCAGCGATCGTACAGGCCGAAGCCAGGGTCGTCGGTGTTGCAGGGGTTGACGCCGCCGCGCGCGGCGACGCTCTTGGACACCTGCGTGGAAGCCGGCGGCTTCTTGGCCACGAAGCTGGCGCGCTCGGTGGCCGCGCCCTCCTTGGCCTGTGCGGCGGCGTGTGAGCCCAGCAGGGCGAGCGCTCCTCCCAGCCGCAGGGCACGTCGGGGCAGAGCGTAGTCCTGGCTCACGGGCCCCAACCCTGCCGCCAGCCTCGGAACCTGGCAAGTTTTCGCGCGCCGGGCCCAGTACTATCGCTACTTAGGCTCCTGCTGCGTGCTGCAGTGGATGGTGCCCAGGCCGAGCACGAAATCCTTGGAATAAATCCCAACCACGCGCCGTCCCGGAAACAGCTCGCCCAGGATGCCGAGCGCCGCCTTGTCGGCCGGGTCGTTGAACACCGGCACCAGCACCACCGAGTTACCGATGTAGAAGTTGGCGTAGCTGGCCGGTAGCCGTTGCTCGTCGAACACCACCGGCTCTGGCATCGGCAGGGAGATGACTTCGATGCGGCGCCCCCGCGCGTCGCGTGCCCCGGCCAGGCGCTCGTGCGCGTCGCGCAGCGGCGCGTAGTTCGGGTCGCGACGGTTCTGCTCGGCCGCCAGCACGATCTTGCCCGGCGCGACGAAACGCGCGAAGTCGTCGATGTGGCCTGCCGTATCGTCACCCGCGATGCCGCGCCCCAGCCAGAGCACACGCTCGGCACCCAGGTGCTCCAGCAGCGCGCGCTCCACGCCGGCCTTGCCCAGCTTGCGATTGCGCGCCTGCCGCCCGTCGAGCAGACATTCCTCGGTGCAGAGCAGCGAGCCCTCACCGTCGACGTCGATGGCGCCGCCCTCGAGCACGACCGGCTGGCTCGCATCCGGCGCCAGAGCCACGAACGGCTTGGCGCCGGCTGCGGTCGCGCGCGCCTGCACCTGCAGCCCCGCAGCCTCGTCGCGCTCGAAGTTGTCGTAGCGCGCCCAGCCGTTGAAGCGAAACTTCACCGTGCCCAGCGCGCGCTTGGCGCCGCGCCCGGGCTTGGCCACGAACAGCGGCAGGAAGTCGCGCGTCCACGAGCG
>DATDEV010000336.1:0-8746 GCA_036522995.1 Polyangiaceae bacterium | reverse complement strand
AGCGCGCTTGGGGCTGGGGCCCCATGCGCCACGAGACTGCCGCCCCAAACGCCACGAGGCAACCGTACCGCGAGACCATTGGCGGTCGCGCCGCGTCCAATGTTGATGATTCCGGCCGGCACTCATGCAAATCTCGCGGGTCTCATGAAGTGCGACGCTTGCGGTCATTCCAACATCGACGGAGCGCGCTTCTGCGCCAACTGTGGCGGCCTGATGCCGGTCGAGCCCGAGAAGGGCCAAGACGCCATGATCGGCCAGCTCATCGGGGGGCGCTACCGGGTGACGGGCGTGCTCGGCGAAGGCGGCATGGGCATCGTTTACGTCGGCGAGCAGCAGATGGGCTCGACCGTGCGCAAGGTGGCGATCAAGACGCTGCACTCGCATTTGTCCAAGGACCCCGCGGTGCTGGCGCGGTTTCATCGTGAGTGCGGCACGGTGGCGCAGCTCGAGCATCCCAACACCATCAAGTTCTACGATTTCGGTGCCACTGCCGACGGCACTCTGTACATCGCGATGGAATTCGTGTCGGGGCGGCCGCTGGCCGACGCCGTGCAAGACGGGCCGATGGCGCCTGACCGCGTGGTCAAGATCATGCGCCAGGTGTGTGGAGCGCTCGACGAAGCGCACATGCAGGGCATCATCCACCGCGATCTGAAGCCCGAAAACGTGGTGCTGACCAACCGTGCAGGCGAGACCGACTTCGTCAAGCTGCTCGACTTCGGCATCGCGGCGCGCACCGAATCGGCCGACGCCCAAAAAGAAGCGAAGCTCACGCAGCAAGGCATGGTGCTCGGCACACCGCCCTACATGAGCCCCGAGCAATTCACCGGCAAGGCGCTCGACGCGCGCAGCGACATCTACTCGCTGGCCGTGATGTCGTACGAGCTGCTCACCGGCAAGCTGCCGTTCGAGGCTGATACGCCCTGGCAATGGGCGACGCAGCACATGACGGCCCAGCCGATCGCGTTCGAGGTCTCGGCGCCGGCCAAGAACATTCCCGAGGGCATGCGGCGCGCGATCCTCAAGGGGCTGTCCAAGGACCGCGAGCAGCGGCCAGCGACTGCGCGCGAATTTTTCACCGAGCTCTCGGATGGTGGGCGCATGACCGTCGAGGCGAATGCCGCCGAGACCGCGGCGGCGGCGCGCACCGGGACGGCGGCCATGGACGCCGTCCCGGCCTTCGCGGCCAGTGCTCCGTCGCACCTCTCGGGCCCGGGCGGGCACCCTCACTCGCCAACGCCGATGGCCGTGGCGGCGGCTCCGGCCCCGCCGCCGCGCGAACGAGGCGGCGGAGGTGGGGGAAAAGGCCTGATCTTTGGTCTGGTGGGCGTGGGCGCCGTGCTGCTCGGCGCGATCCTGATTTTGGTAGTGCGTTCCAACAAGCCGACCAACGACGATCTTCCGCCGCTGGCTCTGCCGACCGCGGCCCCCGCAGCCACCTCGGGTCAGGGCACCGCGATCATCGAGCCGCTGGAGAAGCCGCCGGAAGAAACGCCCAGCCCTACCTCCGAGCCGGCGGCGACCGGCGGCGGAGCCGCCCCGACCAGCAAGCCCCCGACCGGCACCGGGGGAAGCAAGTCGACCGGCACCGGGACCGGAACGACGGCGACCCCGCCCAAGGGCGACCCCTGCGACGCCTGCAAGGCGGCGGCTGCCAGCGGCAATGCCACTGCCGCCGCTTCGGCGATGAACCGCTGCACGGATGAAGGCAAGAAAGCCGAATGCAAGTCGACTCTGCAACGAAGTGCTGCCGGCGCCGTGAAGTCGGCGGCACTCCAGGGGCAATGCGACAAGGCCAAGCAGCTGGTGGCAGCGGCAGCGGCGGCCGGGGTCAAAGGCGCCGAACGCGGCTTGGCTGGCTCCAGCTGCAAGTAGGCCCGGCCAGCCGTTCAACGTAGTAACTCGCCGTAGTTACGTGGGAAAATCCATATTCTGTTGTTGGTGGAAAACCAAGTGCTGGCCGTTCCCTTGACGGACCCGGGGAATGGATCTTAACTCGGGCTTCAACCCGGACATGGCCACCTGCCGTCCACCAGTTATCGAAGAAGACTTGCCGAATTTGCGGTCTTCTGGCGTTGTGCGCAGAGGGGAGTTCTGCCGCGGTCGCGCCTATTTCTCAGAGGTGATCCCCCCGCATGACTAGCCGAATGACCTGGCCCGACCTCTGTCGCTCCGAGCGGTACAAGGGCCTTTGGGTAGCGATCGACAACTGTCGCTACGACCACTCCACTCGTCAGCCCGTCGAGGGCGACGTCGTCGATTCCGACGAGGAGCTGTCCGAGCTGTGCGCGCGCATGCGCGAGGCCGGCCGCTCGTCGTGCACCATCGTTTACTGTGAGAGTGCCGTGTACGTGTCCGAGCCCGCGAGCTCCAGCCGCCCCACGGCGGACCGCCGCGCTGCCTCCTGACGCACATAGCCTAGGACCGGGTTCGATTTTGCCCAGTGCCGCCTCAACGCGGCACGCTGGCGAATTGTTCCGCCCTGGCGGTCAGCGCACGATGGGTTTGACGACGGCCTTGCCGTCCTTGATCACCACGTCGAAGTCGATGCGGCGGTTTTTATGCTGCTCGCGCAGTTTTGCCTCGGCAGCGCGGATCGACTTGGCCAGGCCCTCGTAGCTGACGTTGGCCTCCTTGGTCTGCTGCTTGGCCTGCTGCAGGCGCGCGTGCAGATCGCGCATGCGCTGGTCGTCGACGCTCGAACCAGCCGCAGCGGCAGCCGGCGCCGCCGGTCGGAGGGACTGAGCCGCAGCGGGTCGCGCCAAGGGCGCGGAGCCGAGAGGTTTGGACGGGGCGAGCGGCGCTGCCGGGGCGGGCCTGGCCGCCGAAGGAACGGGTTTTGGCGGAGGTGCGGCTCGCACCGGGATTCCGGGGCGAGGCGGGCTCGAGGCCACGGGTCGCGGTGGCACTGTGACCGGTCGTGGGTGGATCGAGCCCGGCCGAGCGGCTGCTGCGGTGGGCGCGGGTGCGGGCGGAGCTGGTGCGGCCGGAGCGGGCGGAGCTGGTTTGGGTGGTGGCGCCTGAGCGGCGGGGGCGACGCGCGTGGCTCCGAGCGGCTTGGCCGGGGGCGAGGCGGGTCGGGCCGGGGCGCGCGAAGCGCTGGGATCCCAGTCGCCCATGAAGTCCATGTCGAGATCCAGGCTCTCGAGCTTGGAGGCTGGCTTGGGCGCCAGTGAGGAGGCCGGTTTGGGGGCTAGTGAGGAGGCTGGCTTGGGCGCCGGGGCCGAGCTGGGAGCTGCCGCCGCGATCGCCGCAGCGGGGATGAGGCGGGGCGGTAGCGGCGCGCTGCCGGGAGGCCGCGCTGATGGCACGGCTGCGGCTGGCGGAATCGCGGGCGCGGGGACGGGGACGGGGGCGACATCAGGCACGGGTGCGGGGGCGACCTCGGGCGCGGGCGGGGCTTGCGCTTCGTTCGGGTCTGCGGGCGCCTCCGCGAGGCGCGCTTGGCGACCCAGGCGCCTGCGTGCAGCGATGGTCAAAAGCTCGCCGCTGTTCTTCTGCGCGCGCAGCAGGTGTCGCTTGTAAGTCCCGTTCTCGATCTCGCGACAGATGCGCATCCAATACTGCTGAAACGTGTTGTAGCGCTGGATGATGGTCTGCAGCTTGAAGCGCTTGGCAGTGTTGCGGATCTTCTCGCGCCTGAGCACGTAGATGCGCCGATCGACGTCCTTGCGCGCCACCTGCGGCTCGATCTTTTCGAGGCCGAGGAAGTATTGCTCGTAGAGCGCGCGCAGTCGCTCGAGCCGGAGCTCCAGCTCCTCTAGCGCGACGTCGAGCTCGGCCTGTTCCACCGCTTCTCCTCAGCCCGGGAGGGGCTCCACGCGCAGGTTGTCGAAGCAGACCGGCGTGAGCCAATCGTTGAACCCGAAGTGGTCGTGGCCAACTCCGGCGAGGGGTGAGGGGTCGGCGAAGCTCAGCATCTCCACGTCGTCGACCCAGAAGCGTACCGTGCGACCATCGGTTCGCTCCAGCTTCAAACGATAGCGACGGCCGGGCAGCACCGGCTGCTGGCGAGGGTCGTCGCTGCCCGGCGCGATCACGATCTCGGGTCGACCGTTTTCGTGCTCATCCATGCGGGCCAGCACATGGTAGCGGTTCTTCCAGCCGCCGAAGATAGCCAGGTAGCTGGTGGCGTTGGTGTAGGACACGCTGCTCGCGGCGGATCGGCCGTCGCCCCAGGCCTCGAGCTTGATGTCGCCGTCGGGGCCCGGGGTTTCGGCTTCGACCTCGATGCGCGCGTTCTTGGAGAGCCGGTGGCGCAGCCACAGCGGATGGTTCTTGGCCCCTTTGACGCACAGCTGGCCGCGAACGATGTGAAATTGGCTGCCCGTGGCCAGGTAGTCGTCGCCGATGCGGGAGCGCTCGAAGCGGTCGACGAAGGGCCCCTGCAGGATGGGCAACGGCCCCGGCTCGCCGCTCGGCCCGAGGGCGTCGGCGCCAGCGGCGCCCGTGTCGACCAGGGGGGCGCCCGTCAGCGGTGACGGCCGGGCACTTGCCGAGCCGCTGCTTCGCTCACCGGACGGCCGCTCCGCCGGCACACAGCCGCACGCGGTAAAGAGCGTGGCGAGGGCGACTGACCGCTTCACGGGCCGGGCAGTTTAGCACGCGTTGCGGGTTGAAATGAGCGCGGGCGTTTGAACGGTTGTGGGGCGTTGGGGCACTTGAGGGTCGGAGCGTCGCTTGGCGCGCGCTTCGAGTTGGTCCGCGCCTCTGTCTCGTGGAAGTTGGGCCTCAGCCCCAACTTCTCTTGTTCGTTGCGCCGATCGCGACTTGGCCTGGCGTGCGCCGGGCAGGGAGTGGTGTGTGGGAAGCGTTCGTATTGCGAGGCTCGCGTCGATGATTTGCTTTTCGCTGTTGGTCGCGCGCAGCGCCGAGGGCGACGAGCAGCCGGCGAGCGACGAGGAGCTGGAGTTCGAGGGCACGGCCGAGGTCGAAGCGCCGCCGCGCGACGTGACCAAGCACAGCGTCGACGAAGAGGTCGTGCGGCACATGCCCGGCACGCGTGGCGACGCGCTGCGCGCGATCGAGGTCATGCCGGGCGTGGGGCGCACGTCGCTCGGCCAGGGCGAGCCGATCCTGCGTGGCGCCGCTCAGGGCGAGAGCCAGGTGTTCCTCGACGGAATCCCGGTGCCGTTCATGTATCACTTCGGCGGCCTCACCAGCTTCATGAGCACGCGCCTGGTGGAGCGAGTCGACGTCTATCCCGGCAATTTTTCGGCGCGCTACGGGCGCGCCGTGGGCGGCGTGATCGACATCACCGCCAAGGACCCGGCGCGTGATCGCCTGCACGCCGTGCTCGACCTGAACCTGATCGACAGCTCGGTGTTCGTCGAGGCGCCGGTCAGCGAGCGGCTCGCCGTCGCAGGCGCGGTGCGACGCAGCAACATCGACTTCGTGTTCGAGAATTTCGTGCCCGAGGACACGTACGACGTCGTCGCGGCGCCCACCTATTTCGACTATCAGGCCATGGCCAGCTACCGCTTCGATTCGGCCACGCGTCTGCGCCTGCTGGGCTACGGGAGCCGCGACGCGCTGGAGCTGTTCTTCGCCGACGCCAGCGACGAAGACCCGGGTCTGGCCGGCTCGATCAAGGGCAAAATTCAGTTTCACCGCGTCGGGCTGGAGCTGAGCAGTCAGGGTACGAATGGCGTCTCGGCGCTCGCCAACGTCACGCTCGGGCGTATCCAGCTCCTGCAGCACATCGGCGAGGCCGAGCAGAAGTTCGAAGCTACCGAGCTGTACGGGCGTGCCGAGGCGAGCTTCGAGCTGCATCGAACGCTGCGCTTGACCGCGGGCGGCGACTTCTTCGGCTGGCTGCTGGCGGGCAGCTACCATGGCCCGCAGCCAGGCTCGGCGGAGGGTGACCCGACCGACGGCGATCCACTCGCGGCGCAGCGTTCGATCACGCTGCAGGACGACTCGGTGGTGGTGGCCCAGCCGGCCATCTTCGTCGAGCTCGGCTGGCGCCCGCTGCCGCCGCTGCTGCTCTCGCCGGGCCTGCGCCTCGATTACTATGGCGAGATCCACGACGTCAGCGTGGATCCGCGCATCGCGGCCCGTCTGGAGGTCACCACCACCACCGCGCTCAAGGCTGGCGTCGGCTACTACAGTCAGCCGCCGCAGAGCTGGCAGTCGCTGCCCGGCATCGGCAACCCCGACCTGACCCACTTTCGCGCGCTGCAGACCAGCGCCGGCGTCGAGCAGCAGCTGCACGACCTCGGCAAGCTCACGCTGGAGGGCTTTTACAAGCGCGTCGACGACATCGTGGTCGGTACTGAAGCTCGCGAGCCGCCCCAGTTCGTCAATCAGGGCCAGGGCCGCATTTACGGCGTCGAGACGTCGGCCGAAGCGCACTGGCGCTCGCAGGGCTTTGCCTACCTGGCGTACACGCTGTCGCGCAGCGAACGCCGCCGCGAGGGACAGCAGGAGTATCGCCTGTTCGACGCCGATCAAACGCACGTGCTCACCTTGGCGGCGAGCCAGGGCTTCGGTCGGGGTTACAACGTGGGACTGCGCTTTCGACTCGTGAGCGGCAACCCGACGACGCCCATCACCGGCGCCAGCTACGACGCGCGCACGGGCGTGTACTTGCCGACCTACGGCGCGACCAACAGCCGGCGTGATCCGACCTTTCACCAGCTGGATGCGCGGGTCGAAAAGGAATGGCAGGTGGGGCCGGCCAAGCTCGCTGTCTACCTGGACGTGCAGAACGTGTACGCGGCCGAGAACGCCGAGGGCTACCGCTATAGCTTCGACTACTCGAAGCGCGCGCCGGTCAGCGGGCTTTCATTGTTTCCAAACCTGGGTCTGCGAGGTGAGCTGTGAAGGAGCTATGCGGCGTGGGGCTTGCGCTGTTGCTCGTCGGCTGCGACGAACCGCTCAAGACGGTGGAGCTGATCGACGAGCCGCGCGTGCTCGGCGCCCGCGTGGAGGTGGAAGGCGAGCCCGAGCGAGCGGCACCCGAGCCAGGTGAGCGGGCGCGAGCGCGCTTCTTGCTCGCGGCGCCAGAGCCGCTGGCGCAGCTGGGTTTTGCGCTGCTGGCGTGCCCGGCGGCCGTGCGCCAGGGTGCACGCTCGGAGTGTGCGGGCGAGGCCTTTGCCAGCGTGGTGAGCGATGCGGGCCTGGCCGAGGAAGCGAGTCTCGACTTCGAGGTGCCGGCCGAGCTCGATCCGAGCGGGCGCGTGCTGGTGCGGGGCGTGCTGTGTCCCGACACTTCGCCGAGCGTGGACGGCGCAGGTTGCCAGGCTGGCGGCGCGGCCAAGCGCGTGACGCTGGAGCTCGACCTTTCGCGTGCCGACGACGTGAACCACAATCCGACGCTCGAGCCCGAAGCGATCCTGTTCGATGGCGAGCCGTGGAGCGAGCTGCCGCCTGCTGCGGGCGAGTGCGCGGGGCTCGGCTACGCCGAGGTGGAGGTGGGCTCGGCGCACACGCTGGAGGTCGCGCTCGACGCCGCCGATCGCGATGCGCTGCCGCGACCGTCCAAGCTGGACCCCAGCCGTGAGTCGCTGCAGCTCTCGCATTTCACGACCGATGGCGACCTGTCGCGCGCGTTCGAGTCCGTCGCCTGGGACTCCGACGCGCTCTTGCGGCGCGCCAGCTGGAGCGCGCCGGCGCACACGGGCCTGGTCCGGTTCTGGCTCGTGCTGCGCGATTTTCGCGGCGGTAGTGACTTCGTACAGCGCGCGGTGTGCGTGCGCTGAAGGGAAATAGGACGGACATCATGGACATCATCGAAAGATTACTGGCGCTCTCCCAATTCGGCTCGCGCTGGGTGCTGTGGCTCTTGATCGGGCTGTCGATCGCGGCGCTGGCGGTGGTAATCGAGCGTGCTGTGCTGTTCCTGTCGTCGCGCGACGACACGGCGCGGCTGCGCGCGGAGCTGCGTCGGCTGCTGCGTGACAACGACCTGGAGCTGGCGCGGCGCCGGCTGCAGGAGTCGCCGAGCTTCGAGGCCAGAGTGGCGGCGGCGGGGCTCGAAGCGGACGGCGTGGCCAGCGCGGAGGAGCGCATGCAGGGCGAGAGCGAGATGTGCAAGCTCAGCATGGAGCGCAACCTGGCGCTGCTCGGCACGCTGGGCAACAACGCGCCGTTCATCGGCCTGCTCGGCACGGTGATCGGCATCGTGCGCTCGTTTCGCGAGCTGCAGGCGTCGAGTGGACAGGTGTCGGCGGGGCTGATGGCCGAGGTCGGCGAGGCGCTGGTGGCGACCGCGATCGGCCTGCTCGTCGCGCTGCCCGCGGTGGCGGCGTTCAACCTTTTCCAGCGCTTGATTCGCGCGCGCATGGGACGTGCGAACGCGCTGGCCCACGAAATCCTCGCCTACATGAAGGCAGTCTAGAGCCATGCAGAACGCCAATTCCGCCGATGAGTCGATCACGGGCATCAACGTCACGCCGCTGGTCGACGTGGTGCTGGTGCTGCTGGTGGTGCTGATGGTGACCGCTACCTACCTGGCCTCGCGCGCGATTCCGGTCGACTTGCCCCGGGGCAAGACCGGGGAAGCTAGCGCAGCACCGCTCACCCTGAGCCTGACCCAGGCCGGAGCCTTGTACGTCGACGGCGTGCCGTACAGCGAGCAGCAGCTGCGCGATAAGCTGGCGACGGCCCGCCGCCGCGATCCGGAGCTGCGCGCCGTGATCGCTGCGGACGGAGCCGTGCCGCACCGCCGCGTGGTCGGGCTGATCGATCTGCTGCGCCAGGAGCACGTGGACCGCTTCGCCATCAACGTGGACGCCGATGACCT
>DATDEV010000335.1:0-4441 GCA_036522995.1 Polyangiaceae bacterium | reverse complement strand
CAATTTTCCCTGCGAAGCCGTCACGGAATCGAACGACACCGCTCAGCTCACACCAACAAAAACTCCCCGCCTCCCCGCCTCCCTGTTGTTTCCACCGCTCAGCGCAGTGGAATGGGCCGGAGGAGCGGGATGGGGCTGCTGGGGCCGGATTGGGTGACGGCGCGTTCGCAGTCGGCGACCGAGAGGCGGCGTGGGCCGAAAATGGTGGGATCGGCGACGTCGGCGTCCATCAGCGACCACGATTGGTCGACGCCGTAGTCGTCGGGGTGCCCGGGCATCGCGAGCAGCACGTGGCCGAGCTCGTGCGCGAACGCGAACGAGCGCGCCCCGGCGCGGATCGCCCAGCGATCGATGATCACGGCGTTCGACAGGCTGGAGCCAGGGCTGGCGATGAAAGACTCACCGATGCGCTCACTGCGCGCGAAGCTCGGCACCACCAGCACCTCGATGCTGCGCGGATCGGCATCGTCGAAAGCCCTCAGCAGCGCGCGCTCTTCCACGGTCCCCGCGAACGCATCGCCGTCGCGGAAATGGGTGAGCCCGTCGCTCAGCTCCACCTGACCCAAGCAGAGCGGCAACGTCGGGTCGCTGGAGAGGGGCGCCAGCGCCGTGTCGAACGGGCGCCCGCTCAGCAGCAGATCAGCCGTGGCTGCGCTCTCGTCGTTGGTGCGTTGATTCTCGAACACCTGCGCCTGGCGACCCAGGCGCTTCAGCTCGGCCGCCAGCCGCAGCGCCACCGAAATCGGTAGCTCGCCCGCCCTGGTCTCCAGCCGCACCCGGCTCTGACCACTGCGCAGCTCGAGCGCGCCTCCTGACGCCGGCTGGCCGAACCCGCAGCCGACGGTCACGAGCCGCGTCGGTGGGGGGTCGACCATCTTCACCTCCGCCTCGAAATCGATACCGCATTGGCCCCAGAGCGCGGCGGCGGTGGCTAGCTCGAGCTGCATCGCCGCCTTGCTCCCCGCGTCGTCCGCGGCCAGGGCCGAGCGCATCACGAATACCCGCAGTCGTGCGCGCAAGCGTTCGATCGGGCCGACGCGCGTCTGGCGCGGTCCGCCCACGGGCAGCTCCAGCAGCTTGCGACCCGCGACCGAGACCTGCAGGCTACCGCCCAGCTCGGCGCGAATCGAACGGCCCTGCGCCGCGGGGTGATTGCGGTCGAGGGCGTCGGCCACGCTGCGCAGCGGCGGCGTGCGCCGACAGACCAGCTCCGGCGCGACCCCGCTCGGGCAGGCCGCCGGCAGCGCGAGCAACCGGGGCAGCACGTCGAGCGGCACGCCGCTGCCGCTTCGGCTCAGCAGCTCCAGCCTGTCGAGCTGGGCACCGGCCGGCGCGACGAGCAGCAGCTCGAAGGCGTCGCGATCCGGCCCCGGCAGCGCACCCAGCTCGCTCGGCAGGGTGCGTGAGAAGGCCGCATGCGACCGAGCTGGCTCGATCGACTGCCCGCGATCGTCGAGCAAGCGCGCCTCGACAGCGTCGATGCTGACGATCCCGCGGCCTAGCTCGAGGTCGAGGTGGCCTGGCGCCGTCGCCAGCAGCCCCAGGCGCGGGTATTCGCGCCCCGCGACGGCCGGCGTCGGACGCGCTCCGGGGCGAACCGCTGGGGCGAAAAACCGCAAGCCAGCCGTCGCCGCGGGCGTCCGGTACGGACCCTCCCCCGCCGGGAGCCAAACCGTGTCGGCCTCGTTGCTGGAGACCGAGAGCAGCTCGGTTTGTGCCGCGTCCGTTGACTGCGCCTGCGCCGCGAGCGGTGCGGCGACCGCCAGGGCGAGGGCGCTCGAGCACAGCGCAGCGCTGCAGCCGCGGCTCATTCGCACGAGCCCTGCTCCACGCGGCGGAAGTTCGTCTCCGAGACCAGCACGCCAGCGCTCGCGCCCGCCGCCGCCGCGCGCACCAGCGACGTCCAACCGATGGCCGGCAGCTGCCGCGTGCCCTCGAGCTCGGCGGTGAGCCGTATCGCCTCGTGGCGCTTGCCACAGTCATAGAGCGCTGCCGCCGCCAGCCCACGCAGGGAATCCTTGCGCGGTGACTTGGCGGCCTGCACCAGCGCGCTGACTTGACGCTCCTGACCGTAGTCGCGACACAGGTGAAGCGACGCGCGAAGCGATACCTCGGCGCTCGAGCTCGAGCTCGAAGCGCGTGCCATGCCCTCCAGCATGGGCACGGCGACCGGCGCCCGGGCCACGGCCAGGCGGAACAGGAACGTGGCGTCGCGCTCCGCGCTGGGGCGATCACTCAGGCGCGCGATCAGCTCGACGGTCGGCCGCGTTGCCGGTGCCCCCAGCTCGGGACACAGCGCCCAGGCAACCAGCGACCACGCGGCGCGCGCGCTCGCCGGACCCAGGCGCGCGCGGCTCTGCGCTTCCTCGAGCGGCTTCGGATCCCCGGCGCGCGTCGCCAGCTCGCCCAGCAGCAGCCACCGACCCAGATGTCGCTCGGCGTCGCGCAGCACCGCCAGCGCCGGCGCAGCCTGCAGCGGCAGCGGCTTGCCTCCCAAGAGCGTCACGAACAGCTCACTGCACAGGGCGATGCGGTGAGCTTCCTTGATCTTGGGCGCTAGCGACGCGATCAGCCCGCCCTGCGACTCGCCACGGAGCAGCCGCGCCAGCTCGGCCGCGAAGGCCAGCACGGGATGCCGGCTCATGGCCGCCTTCGACAGCGGTCCGCCCAGCGAGTCGTCCCTGACGAGGCAAGCGGCCGCCAGGCTCGACAAGCCTCCGGCGTCGTCGCTGCCCAGCACCTTGACCAGGATCGGGGTGAGGCGATCTTCCCCACTCTCGCTGAGCGAGCGCACGGCCGCGCCGTAGAGCGGCCGTTCGAACGAGCCCCGGCGCGCCACGGTCTCGGCTGCTACGAGCAGCTCGTGCAAGAGCTCGGGCGAGTGGGCCGCTACCGCGCGCAGCGTTCCGGCCAGCTTGGCTTCGTGGGCCGGTCGGCGGCGCACCGCCGCGCGAATCTCGTTTACCAGACGCTCCGTGGCGGCCGGACCGATCATGGAAAGCTCGGCCTCGTTCCCATGACGAGCCATTCAGTATAACACCGACCGACTCCTCACCACTCGTCAGAGCGCGCGCCCGGCTGCTCGATTGACCCCAGGGGACGGGGCCAGTAGGAAGGTCAACGGAGGCTTTTGCTATGAAGCTCAACAGGTTGCCGGCACTGCTGTCTTTGGGTTTGGCCACGCTTTGGGTGCTTTCGGCCTGCAAGAGCGACGAGCCCGCACAGCAGGGCGGCTATCCCCCCCAGCAGGGTCAGCCCGCCGGCTACGGACAGCCACCGGCACAGCCGGGATACGCCCAGCCCGCTCCCGCTCCCGGCCCCGCTCCGGCTGCTGCTCCTGCCGCGGCGCCCGCCGCGCCAGCGGCCGTCGCCACTCCGTTATCGACTCCCGGCCCGCTCGCGCTGCCCTGCAGCAGCGACGCCAATTGCGCAACGCACCACTGCAATCCGCAGTTCGGGAAATGCGTGTTCCCTTGCCTGAACGACAACGACTGCATCGCGCCCAATCGCTGCATGGCAGGCGCTTGCTTGCCGGCGGCGCAGTAGCGCGCTCGCTCTCGCAAGGTCACACTCGCCCCGCATGTCGATCTCCGAAACGGACTATGACGCGCTCGCGCTCCCGGAGCTGAGCGCCCTCGTTCACGCGCTCGACGAGCTCGAGCTATCCGGGGTCGAGTGTGAGCTCTCGAGCGATATTCTCACCTTGGAGCTCGCTGGTGGGGCCCGCTACGTGGTGAACAGCCACCGCGCAGCGCGCCAGATCTGGATGGCCGCCGAACGTAACGCGTGGCACTTCGATTGGGACCCCGCGCGCTCGGCCTGGATCGCCAAGAAAACCGGCGACGAGCTGTGGGGCACGCTGTCACGGGTGCTGTCGAGCAAGCTGGGGCAGCCCGTCGAGCTGTCGCGCAGCCTTTCGTAGCCGGCGCTAGCCCTGCTCGGCGGAAAGCGCCGCGAGCAGCGCCGCGAGGTCGCCCGTCAGCGCCGCACCGATGGCGGCGATGCCCGTGGCGCCCGCAGCGCGACAAGCAGCCAGGTCCGCCGCCCCGACGCCGCCGAGCCCGTACAGCGCCGGGCGGCGCGGCAGCAGGCTCGCCGCGCTCGCCAGCCGCGACAGCGCCTGGAGCCCAAGCGGCGGACGACCGTGGCGCGCCTGGAGCAGCGGCGAAACCAGGAGCACGTCGACGCCGTCGAGCTCCGGGGCGGCCGCGTCGCCGAGGGAGTCGGCGTGCCAGGCGCGCGACAGGCGCAGCCCCGGCCCAACCAAGCCGCGCGCCGCGCGCGCGCTCACGCTGGGCTCGCCCAGGTGCGCGCCGTCGGCTTCGAGGAGCAGGGCAAGGTCGAGTCGATCGGCGACCCATAGCTCCTGTCCGGTCGCGCGCGTCAGCAAGCGCAGTCGCTCCCCCAAGCGCAGGCGCTGGCGCGCGCTGGCACTATGGTC
>DATDEV010000334.1:0-6344 GCA_036522995.1 Polyangiaceae bacterium | reverse complement strand
GCTTCCTCGCCGCGCGCGACGATCAGCAAGTCTTTGCGCAGCCACGCGGCGTTTGTCCCGGAAAATCGCGGTATTGTGCATGGTGTAACCTGGGCCGGTGACCATTACTGGGGCACGGATACGGACGCTTGCGAGCGTGGGCGCAGTGGCGGCAAGCGTGGGGCTCACCGCCGTAGTCACCAGGACGGCCTGGCTGCCCGCACTGGGGCTGGTGGTGTGCGGACTCTGCTCGCTGGCGCTGATGTTGTTGGGCGGAGACCCGGCCCCCGCTCCCGCCCAGGCGCTGCCGAGCGAACCGCCGGCGGCGACCGATACGCCGAGCGGGCTGGCTGCGTACGAGCTGGTCGAGCTGCTCGGCAGTGGCTCGATGGGCGAGCTGTGGCTGGCGAAGCACAAACTGCTCGGCCGCATTGCCGCGCTCAAGCGTATCAAGGCGGAGGTCGTCCAGGCCGAAGACGTGGCGCGTTTCAAGCGCGAGGCTCGCGCCACCTCGGAGCTCACGTCGCCGCACACGGTCGAGGTGTACGACTTCGGGGACGACGGGGGCGTGCTGTTTTACGCCATGGAGTGCCTGGACGGGGTCGACTTGCAGAAGCTCGTCTCGCTCGATGGTCCGATGCCGCCGGCGCGCGCGATCGCGATCCTGGTGCAGGCCTGTCATTCGCTGGCGGAGGCGCACGCGCTCGGTATCGTGCACCGCGACATCAAGCCAGCCAACCTGATGCTGTGCCGCTACGGGCTCGACCTCGATTTCGTCAAGCTGCTGGATTTCGGGCTAGCCAAGGCCGCCCAGCGCGAGCCGCACGAGTCGGCGCTCACCCGCGACGGCATCGTGCTCGGTACGGCCGCGTACCTGGCTCCCGAGAGCCTGAGTGGCAGCGCCCACGTCGACGGTCGCGCGGACATCTATGCGCTCGGAGCGGTCGCGTTCTGGCTGATCGCCGGGCGCCTGGTCTTCGAGCACGACAAGCCGATGGCGATGGTCAAGGCGCACCTGCAAGACATGCCGCCGCGCGCTTCGGCTGTCTCGCGTTTCAAGGTGCCGCCGGCGTTCGATCAGCTCATCGCCGATTGTCTGGAGAAGGACCCGGCCAAGCGCCCCCAGACGGCCAGTGAGCTGGCAGAACGTCTGGCCGACATCCAGCTCGACGAGCGCTGGACGAAGCAGCAAGCCAGTAGCTGGTGGCAAGCCACGAAGCTTGCTCCCGCTCGCGCTCAGCGCACTTAGAGAGCGGCCCCTACGGCGGCTGACCGCAAGCGGATTGAAATCGTTCGGATTGATCATTCGGGGGCCGAGATGACCACGTGACGCACGATGCCCGTGAGCGAGCCGCTACTGCTGGTGGACTTGCCGATATCGACGCGGTCCAGCACGCCGATGTCGAATGCGCCCGCCGGCTCGCCGCTCGAGACCCCGTCGACCGTGAGCATCGCCCCGTCCGGCCCGACGCTCGCGGTCAGCTGATGCAGCGCGCCGTCGACGATCGACACGCCACTCTCCAGCTGCCACTGCGTGGCATCGCCTTGCAGTCCCCAAAACCGCGCTGCTCCGAACTCCTCGCTCACGAACAGGTTGATCTGCTGGTCGTAGCGATTGGCGAAATTGGCGTTGAGCACCGCGACGTCGACCACGAGCGGCGCCGCCGGCAGCCACACCTCGGCGCCGAGCTGGAACCAAGGGCCTGGGGGCAGGTTGCCGTTGCCAGCAGGGTACACGAGGTGATCGGCTCGCTGGATGCTACCGAACGTGGGCAGCGGCGTCGACACCGTCCCGTAGCGGAGCTCGGCATTACCGAGCTCGAGCGCGAGGCTGCCGTCGCCGGCGAAGCTCGCCGAGGAGTCGTCGGCCAGGAGCGAGATGCGCAGGGTGCCGGGACCGCCCGCGCTGTCGTAGGCCAGGCTCAAGCGCGAAAGTCCGTCGCCCCAGGCTTCGGCGCTGGCCGCCAGCGAGCCGTCCCGGTCGAGCACGACGGCGTCCGAAAGGTCGAACGTGGCGCTGGCAATCCCCACGGCCTCCAAGCGCACGCGCCCCAGGCTGCCGGAGCGAGCAAACAAAGACAGCACGGCAGGGCCGTCGCCAACCGGTGCCAGACGCTCGAGTGTGTGCTCCGTGGCGAGCGCGCTCGGCGTCAGGCCTACGAGCGAGCTCTCCCCCGTGGGACCCTCGCCGCTTTGCGAGGTCGTGCTCAGCTCGGTCGCAGTCCAATTCTCGAGCTTGAAGTCTTCCTCCGAGGCGGCGCGTGAGCTGTCAGCCTCCACCAATAGCCCGCACTCGCGTGGGCTGTCGGCAATGGGTCGGCACACCACGCGAGGCCAATGCTCCCCGACCGGATGCAGCCGCCTGATTGCTGGCGCGTCGCTGGGCGACATGTCGATGTACGCACCGCTCGCGCGCACTTCCGCGAAGGGTAGTGGCTCACGCGAGCCGTGCGCGAACGTGCCCACCAAGCGAGCAAAGCGCTCGCGTGCCTGATCGGGCCACGCCCCACGCGGGCCCCAGGCCGGTGCCTGCCAGCGGGCCAGCTCGGCCCAGCGCACCCGCGCCGGGCTCGCTCCGCCCAGCGTCGCCTGGCTAGCAACGGCCGGCACCACGAAGCCGTCCGGAACTGCAACCGCAGCGCCTGCCTGTCCGTTGCAAAAGATTTGTGCCGCCGCTTGGCTCGCGTCGACGAGCGCCAGGCAGTGATGCCAGGCGTCGACCACGAGCGCCTGCGACGTGGCTGCCAGCGCCGTGCCGCCGGCCGCCAGCAGCAGGCTCAAGCGACCCTCGGCGTCGAGGGCGAGCTCGAGGCCCGTTGCCCCGTCGCGCTGCAAGAGCAGCGTAGCTCCCGGCTCACTGCGAAACACGGCCTCGAGCGCGAGCGCGCCTGCGCTGCTGTCCGCCCAGGCGCTGTCCGCCGAAAACGTGGCCTCGCCAGCGTGGCTCAGCACGCTGCCAGTATCGGCGAAGGGCGACAGTTGGCCCAGCTCGAGCACGCCCGGCGCAATGACCTGGAAGTCGTCGCCGATGCGCGCGTGCCACACCGTAGCGGCTGCATCGTCAGCGACGAGAAAGTGCGTCGGCGGACGCCCGAACAGCTCCTGCGGCAAACGCTCGACGCCCGAGCCGAGCAAGTCGACGCGCAGCGGTCCGACTGCAGATGAGCCGGCTCCGCTCGTTCCGGCAGCCGTTCCGCCTCCACCCTCCGAGGTGGCGCCGCCGCCCGCGCTGCCGCCGCCGCCGCCGCTGCCGCCGCCCACTGCTGGGCAGGTCCCCACGGCCGAGCACAGCGCACCGAGCACGTACTGATCTTCGGTACACGCGCTGCTCAGCAGCGCGAGCGTGACGCTGGCCCAGTGTCGCGCGTTCACCAGCGCATCCCCCCGCCCAGCTCGGCTGAGCCGCTCACGGCCTCGACCGTTCGCTGCCGTGGCCAGCCTTCCACGACCAGCTCGGGGCGCTTGACGAAGAAACGCGACGCGAGCCCCAGGCCGAGAAATGCGTGCTCGTGCACCAGCCAGCTCAGCTCCACGCTCGGCCCGAGACCGTACAGTGGAATCGTTGCCTGGTCGTCCTGCGCCGAGCCCTTGCCTTCGGCGTCGAGCAGCGTGATGCCTCCCAGCGCACAAGCTGCGACCTGCACGGGACGGAGCGCCGGTGCAAAGCAAGCCTTGAGCTCTGCGCTCCAGCTGAAGGCATGCACCTCGCTGCCCGAGCCGGCCAGCTCTGTCGAGCTCGGTAGCGTGAGCCCCAGCCGAACGCCGAGGCGAAGCCAATTCGGCTGCAGCGCTGCCTCGAGCGCAAAGGCCGGCACCACGCCGCCGAGCGGATCGATGCCGATGCCGGCGCCTGCTCCGACGCGCACGCGCGCCTGCTGAGGGGGCGGCGGCGGCTCGGCGCGCACCGGCGGCAGTGGTGGGGGCGCCGGTGGCGCGGCTTGTTTCTCCTCTTCCTGCGCCTGGCGCCGCGCCATGCCTTCGCCGAGCGTCAACGCCAGCACCAGGGTGGCCGCGCGCGCCAAGCCTTCGCAGCTATCGGCTTCGAGCTGCCTCGTGCCGCGCCGCCCATCCATTTCGGTGGTGAGCTCCAGCCGCCAAGCGGAGCCGTCCTGCTGCACCAAGGCGCGCGCCGTGAGCTGCGGCAGCTCTTTACCCCCGGCGTCGACCGCGCGGCTCAGCTGCTCGACGACCTCGGCCTGCGTGGGGCAGGTGTCGGGGGCCGTCCAGGTGAAGTCCAGCGGCAACACGAGCTTAGCGCTCAAGCTAGCACGGCTCTGCCGAGCCGGGCGATGGTCGCGCCGCCGCTGCTGCTGCTGTCGCCGCTCGCGCGGCTCCTGCCCGGCTACTCTCCGGCGCAGCTCTCGGCCACGGATTGGTACCATGGCGAGCCTTTGGCCTTCTGCAGCAGGCGCGCTCCGATCTGCTTGGCTGCGCGAGCTTGGCCCAGCTTGCACAGCGAGAGCACGCGCAGCACGTCGCGCTCATTGCCGAGCTGCGAGCGCGGGAAGCGCTGCGCATGCTGATTGGCGAGCTCGAGCGCCTGGGCGCTCTGGCCGGCGCGCCAGGCGGCTTGTGCTCGATGCAGCAGCGCTGCCTCTTCCGCGAGCTCGTGCGCCGGACCCGGCGACTGGGCGCTGGGCTTGGAGTGCGTCGGGGGCTCGCTCGGCGCAGCGTCGCTCGGCGCCGGCTCCTGGCTTGGCGCGGCTAGCGGCGTGGCCACCGCGGCGGGCGGCTCTACCTGGTGCGGGCGGGGTTTCACGGGCGCGCTGAGCGAGCTCGCCGGGCGCGCAGCGGGCTCGGAGCTACGCTGGCTGACCATGAGCGCACCGGCGGCCGCGCCGAGCGCGACCACGGCCGCCACCTTCGCCGACCAGCCGGCGAATAGCGCACCGCCCGTCGCGTTGGCGCCCGCTGCGGCCTTGGCCGCCGAAACAGCGCCGCCCACCGCCGCGCCCGCGGCCAGAGGCAACGCGAGCCGCTCGGCGATGCGCAGCTTGTCGGCTTCGCCTGGAGTGCGCGCCTCGCGCGCCAGGTCGACCAAGCGCCGAGCATCCGAATTCAGATCGTCGCTCATGAATCCCTCCAGCGCTGCTGGGCGCGGTGGCGTGCCAAGCTGGCCTGGACGCTCATGCGCGCGGTCCGCAGCCGCGTGCGCACCGTGTTGGCGTTGACGTCGAGCACTTCGGCGATCTCCTCCGCTGTCATTTGCTCGACCTCGGCCAGCAAGAAAACGTCGCGCTGCTCTTCGGGCAGGTCATCCAGAAAGCGATCGAGCAGCTTGGCGGCCGTGGTCGCTTCCAGTCGGTCGGCGGGTGACATCGACAGCGACGGCCCCGCGTCGGGGTCGACGTCGCTGCCGAGCAGGTGATGGCGCTTGCGCCGCACGAACTCCTTGGCTGTGTTGCGCGTGATCGCGGCGATCCAGGTCTTGAGCGACGAGCGGCCCTCGAAGCTGGGGAGGCGGCGATGTATGACGAGGAAGATCTCTTGCACGACGTCGTCCAGGTGCGAGCTCGGCACGCGTGTGTTGGCAGCCAACCGCCAGACGAACGCGAAATGGCGATCGTAGAGGGTCGGGAAGTCGGGTAGGTCGGTGGGGCCCCCCGAGCCCGCTTCGGAGCTGGAGGCTGGCACTAGCAATGACCCTGTAGTGAGGGTCTCCGCTTCCTTTGATTTGGAAAAAACCGCGCGCGGGAAAAATGCGGCGATCGCGGCGGCCAGCATGCTCCAGGAGATAGCAGAGGCGGGGCGGTGGGCGCGCCGCAGCAACGATGTAGCTTTGACGGAACTTGGTGGTCTCACCGAAACATGCGATTTTGAAAACGAAATCGCCGCTGACCCCTACTGCACGCAGTGAGCCCGAAACACGGCTCCGGCACCCCCCATGAAGTCAGCCCTGTGTACCCCCGCCTTCGCAGGCATCCTTTCGACTTTGGGCCTCGTCGCCTGCGGCGGCAACGGCGCCGAGCCTTTTTCCAATGCTCCCCCGAGCACGGCGGGGGGGGACGGCAGCTCACCGGCGATGACTCCGGCAACGCCCACCGGCGGCGCTGTCTCGAGCGGCGGCGGGGGCGCATGGGTGGCGGGCGGCGGCGGCAGCTCAGCGCTGCCGCAGGGCGGCGGTCACAGCAGCAGCCCGGGCATCGGCGGCATCGTGCCACTGTTCGACGCGACCACCACGCTCGAGCACGACGTGCACTACGAGACGGCCGACGCCATCGTCACTCGCTTTGGCGATCGCGGTCGCGATCGGCACGCGCGCGAGGACCAATTCCAGAGCTACGACCACTACCTGCCCCACTACTGGGAGCATCGCACCTCGCGCTACATCTTCACCGACCACGTCGCCAAGGGCGGCTCCACCC
>DATDEV010000333.1:0-5941 GCA_036522995.1 Polyangiaceae bacterium | reverse complement strand
GTGGCGCGGAGCCGAGGCCAAGGTTTGCACGACCGGTACGCGACGCAGCCGCCTGAGCGAGCGCGCCACGAGCCCGGTGCGCGCGTTGGGCGCGAACACGAAGTGCCACAGCTCCTCGCGCGAGCGGAGCACGCTCAGGGCGGCGCGCGCGTTCTCGGCCAGGGCGGGAGTGAAAGCGCCTGCGCCGGCATAGGCGACCCGGCCCTTCACGCCCTGGGGCAAGAGCGGCATGCCTTCGGCCGTCGTCAGCACCACCGCCTCGAAGCGCGTCAGCGCACTGGCGACGTCGCGCACCAGGCACTTGGTACCGTCGTGAAACGGCGCTGCGATCGGCTTGGAGACGAACAGGACGCGCTGCAAGCTGGGCGGCATGCCAGAGCGCGCCGCTGGATGCAATTGCGGGTCAGAGTCGCGCAGCCGCGATCAGCGCTGGGGGTGCGCGCCGCAGCGCGCTGGCGATCGCCGCCTCCAGCACTTCCTTGCGCAGTTGAGCGCTGCGAGTCTGATCGCTGGCTTCCTGCTCGCTGGCCTGAGCGCTGGCGCTGCCGGACACCTTGGCCGCGATCGACTGCTCGGGCATGCTGTGCAGCACGTACTCGACCTTGGCCGTGTACACGATCGAGCTGCCTTCACGCGATGCCTTGAGTTGCTCGACGCTACCCGTGACCATCACCACCGGCTGGCGCTTGCCGCTGCCGTCGTCACCTTCCAGCAGCACCTTCACGCCGGGCAGCTCGTTCAGCTTCTGGCGCGAGGCCTGGGCCAGGTCGCTCTCGATGCGCTTGCTCTTCACGCCGCTGCCGTTCTTCATGATGCCGAGCTTGACCAGCAGCTTGGGCTTGGGCGCGTCCAGCGCCTGGGCTTCGAGCTCGGCCAAGCTGGACTTGATCTGCTTGCGCACCGCCTCGGAGGAATCGAGCCGATGCTCCTTGAGCGCAGGGATGGCGCGCATGTCCCCGAGCGACTCCAGCGCGGCGGCGGCCGCGGCGCGCACCGAAGCGTTGTCGTCGTCGAGCGCGCCGACCAGCGGCGGCAGAGCCTCCGGGCTCATGCTCTTGCCGAGCTGCAGCGCCGCCTGGACCCGCACCCGGAAGTCCTTGCCCTCCCGCAGCTGGCTCACCAGCTCGTCCAGCCCGGGCTTTGCCAGCGCAGGGGCCGAAAGCAAAGAGACGAGTGAAACGACAGCGGCCCGGCGTGACAGAAGCATTGGCGACAATGGGTGTACTGATCATCTGACTTGCGCCTTCCTCCGCGCAAGCCACATCGGGTGCCGCAGCTCATTTCAGTGGGCCCGGCGCTCCGCCGCGCCTACAGCGGTTCAGTGCAGCAGCGAACGCACTTCTTGCTCGAGGGTAGCTTCATCGCCGGCGCGATAGCCGACGTGAACGAAGCGCACGATGCCGCTCTGATCCACCACGAAGGCAGTGGGCATCGTGGGCGGATCGTAGCTCTGGGCGACCGCTTTGCCGTCGTCCCACAGCAAGGGGAATTTTGCGCCCGTCTCGGAACGAAACGCGCCGATGCCCTGGCTGTCGTCGTCCTGGCTCACACCTAGGACCACCAGCGCGCCACCCATGCGCTCGACCAACCTTTGGTAAACCGGGAACGACTGCTTGCACGGCTGGCACCAGGTCGCCCAAAAGTCGACGATCACTACCTTGCCAGCGTGAGCCGAAAGCGACTGCTCGGCGCCCCCGACCTCGCGCAGCTCGAACGCGGGCGCGGGGGCTCCCAGCAGCGGGTGCGATTCGCCCGCGCTGGAGCTGGGGCCAGCCATGCCCGAAGCGCAACCCCAACAGGTCACGCTCGAAGCCAGCAGCAGCAGTAGCGAGCGCCGGGGCGTGACCCGGCGCTGCGCAGCCGAGCGCGCCATCAACGCTTTTTGCCCTTGCCCTCGTCGGGACAACCGTCTTCGTCTTCGAACTTGTTCTTGGTCTCGGGTTCGTCGACGCACTCGTCGTCGGAGTCGAGGATGCCGTCGCCGTCGTTGTCGGGATCGGGGCAGCCGTCGGTGTCTTCGAAGCCGTCGGTGTCCTCGGCCTCGCTCAGGCACTTGTCGCGCGCATCGGGCACGCCGTCGTTGTCCGTGTCGGCCTCGTCAGGGCAACCGTCGTCGTCTTTGAAGCCGTTCTTCGTCTCGGCCTGCGTCGGGCAGCGATCACCGGTATCGGCGATGCCGTCCTTGTCGTTGTCGGTCTCGGGACAGCCGTCCTGATCTTCGAAGCCGTCCTGATCCTCCGCCTGACCCGGGCACTTGTCCTGCTTGTCGGGGATGGTGTCGAGGTCGTTGTCGTTGTCGGGACAGCCGTCGCTGTCCTCGTAGCCGTCCTTGTCCTCGGGCTCGGTCGGGCACTGGTCGCTGGCGCCCTCGATGCCGTCGTCGTCGTTGTCCCGCGCCTCGGAGACGTACACCACGCCCAAGAACGCGCGCAGCTTCGGCACGCCGACGCCCTGGATCAGACCGGTGCCGCCGCCGAGCGTGAACTGGATCGGCGAGCCGAGCGGCACGATCTGCATGCCGAGGTTGCCCTCCATTGTGTTTTCGCCCTGGGCCGTGCTGAAGCGCGTGGCGCCGAACACCTCGCCCATCGCGCGAAACACCGGGCTGACCCGGTAACCGAGGCCAGCCGAGTAGCGAAACTCGGAACCGATGTCGGTCTCCCCAATGACCACCGCCTTGCGGTAGATGCCGCCCAGGTTGGCGCCGAACGAGAAGCCCTGCGCCTCGCCGTCGAAGATGGCGCGACCGCCGACAGTCGGGCTGCTGTCGCCCATGAACTCGTCCGGGTTCATGGCGTTGCCGACCGGCGCCGTGCCGAACACGGTGGCGCCGATGACGATCGGCGACTTCGGCTCGCCGTAGATGCGGAACTTGGCTTCGAGCTCCGGATCGCCGAGGCCGACGGCGCTGATGCCGTCTTCTTCGTTGGCACCTAGCGACGTGATGCCGACCCCCTTGAGCCATTGCACCGGGACGCGCAGGCCGAGCTGAATGCGCGGGATGATGGTGAAGGAGCCGAGGAAGTCACCCGTCACCAGGTTCTCGACCACCTTGACGTCCTGCTTGTCCTCTTCGTCGCAATCGTTGGAGGTGCCGCACGCCACCACGACCAGCGGCTGGTAGGCGTAGTTCACCATCAAGCCGGCGCTCCAGGCTTTTTGGCCGTCGGTGCGGGCCCCGCGCATGGTGAAGTAGTTGCGAGGGCCCGGCGCCGGCTGAAAGCGCTGAACGCTGACATCGTGGTCGACGCGGGTATCGGCCTGCGCCTGAGCGTGCTCGGCGGCGAGCGTCGGGACCAGCGCGGCGCAAGCCGCGAGCAGCGAAAGCGCGACGCGCGAGCCAGAGGCGAGCGAACGACGACGGAGGTGAATCGGCGGCAACGGGCTTCTCCTCAAGTTTCGAATTGTCAGCGCGGGCGCAGGGAAGCCCGAGCGGAAGCCATGCTTTCAAACTGGGCGAAGGAGTGCAATCGCTTTCCCTCGGCGCGGGTCGGGCGTCGCCCAGCTTTTGAGCCTCAGAACGATCAGGCGTAGATGCGCGCTAGACCCACATCGAGCTTGGGTTAGGATCGCGCCGTCTTGGCCGTCTGCGCGTCCTGCCTGAGTGTGCTCACGCCTGAAGCGCGCTTTTGCCCGCAGTGCGGACTGGCCGTCGCCCGGCAGCGTCAGCGTCAGCGCATTGGGCCTGGCAGTGAGGTAGGGCTGGCCGACTTAGGTAAGTGCGTGGTGGGGCACGCCATCGGCGAGGGCGGCATGGGCATCGTCTATCGCGCTTGGCTTTACTACAATCCCGCCGGCCGGTTCGCGCAAGTGCCGCCGCACCCGGTGGCCCTGAAGGTGCTGCACCCGCTGATTCGAGGCAGAGCCAAGGCCGAAAACCTATTCCGACACGAGGCCGAAGTGCTCGGCAAGCTGTCGCACCCGAACATCGTGCACTGCTTCGGCTTGTTCGAGCACGAGGGCGAGCTGTGCATCGCGATGGAGCTCGTGCAGGGCGAGTCACTGGCGGAGCTCCTACAGCGGGCGGTCACGCACGCGCGCAGCAGCGCAGCGGCCCTGGGTCGCGCGTCGCCCTTGCCAGTGCTGCCCTTCGTGCAGGCCTGGCACTACCTCGCGCAGCTGCTCGGATCGCTCGAGAGCCTGCATGCTCTGGGCATCGTGCACCGCGACGTGAAGAGCGCCAACGTGCTGATTCGCACCGACGACGTGGCCAAGCTGAGCGACTTCGGCATCGCGCGGCTGCCGGCAGAGCTGGCCAAACAGAGCGGCGGCATGGCGCCAGGCACGGGCGCTTACATGGCGCCCGAACAGGTGATGGGGCAGCCGCTCGACCCGCGCGCCGACCTGTACGCGGCCGCCATCGTCATGTTCGAGATGCTGACCGGAACGACGCCCTTCGACTCCCCCGAACGCAGCGAGCTCGCAGTGCGCGCCGCCCAGCTCGACGAAGCGCCTGCGCCCATCACCCGCATCGTGCCCGGCACGCTGCCCGCGCTCGACCTGGTGTTTGCGCGTGCGCTGGCCAAGCACAAGGACCTTCGCTACGAAAGCGCGCGCAGCCTGGGGGAGGCCTTCCGGGGCGCGCTCGGCTTGCCCGAGTCACCCGGCTGGAAGGCCCAGGCCGAGCTAGGTCAGGTGGCCAAGACGTTGTCCATGGCCATGCCGGCCGCGGGCGTCGTGACGACCCAGCTGCCACGGACCGAGGACGACCCGCCGCTCGCCCAGCGTGCCGATTCAGCGGCGTCCACTCCTGCCGTCGATGCCGCCCTGGCCGACGCGGACCGGTACCGCACCGACGTGCTGACCGCCTTCAAGAAAGGCTGAGGTTGACAGTCTCGCGGGGCGGTGCGAAAGGGTCTCCCCGCCGCTCTCGATTAAGGCGGAGTATCGATGCGAAAACGCTCCGCTTTACTGGTTTCGGCGTTCGGCGCCACCCTCTCCTTTCACGCTTTTGCTCAGCCGGCAGGCGAAGCGAAAAAGCCTGCGCCCGAAGCCAAGCCCGCCGAGCCCAAGCCGGCTGAAGCGCCGCCCGCTCCGGCAGCGGCTCCTGCTCCCGCAGCTCCTGCTCCCGCAGCCCCAGCTCCCGCAGGCGCAGCCCCTGCTCCGGCAGCTCCGCCCGCAGGCGCAGCTCCCGCCCCAGGCGCAGCTCCCGCCCCAGGCGCAGCTCCGGCCCCGGACGGACAGCCTGCCCCCGATGCCGCGGCCAGCGAAGCACCGGACGCCGCCGCGCCGCCCGAAGCGCTGCCGCCAGCTCAACCCGGGCTGAGCCCGCTCCCGGTCTGGCCCGAGCCGGCCGAAGACAGCGAAGCGCTCAAGCGCCAGGGCAGCCAACGTCCGGGCTCCACGCAGCTGAAGCAGAGCGACGCCGTGTTCGCCGAGGACTGGTGGACGCACACCAGGCCCATCCTCGAGTGGCACGGCATGTTCCGCGCCCGCGGCGAGCTGTTCTACAAGTTTCATTTGGGTCGCAAGGACCCGCCGCAAAAGTCGCTGTTTCCGCGCCCGATCGACCACTACTACGCACCGTTCGACAACGGGCTACCAGGCACGCCCCGCGGCGCGAAGCTGTGCACGCCGGACGAAGCCGGCGCTGATGGCGATGGCGGCTACGAGAACGCCGACCTCGGCTGCCAGGACAACACCCACGCTGGCGCCAACCTGCGTTTCCGCCTCGATCCGGAGTTTCACGTCTCCGACAATCTGCGGGTCATCTCGCAGATCGATCTGCTCGACAACCTGGTGCTGGGCTCCACCCCGAGCGGCTACTCGAGCAGCAATGGCAGTGTCGACGAGCGCGGCGGCTACAGTCCGCTCGGCATCCTCGACGACGACGCCAAGCCGCCCTCGAGCAAGAACAGCCTGCGCGACAGCATCGTGGTCAAGCGCGTGTGGGCCGAGTGGGTCACACCCGTCGGCCAGCTGCGCGTCGGTCGCATGCCGA
>DATDEV010000332.1:0-3152 GCA_036522995.1 Polyangiaceae bacterium | reverse complement strand
AGTGCGCGAGCTGCTGCAGGGGGCCGGCGTGCGCGTGCCCGCCTTGTTCGGAGCGGCGCCCGAGCTCGGGCTGCTGGTGGTGGAGGACCTGGGTGAGACGCTGGCCGAGCGCCTGGCGCGCGAGCCGTCCGCCGCCGAGCGTCTGTATCGCCGCGCGGCCCTGGACCTGGCCTCGGCCCAGCGCAACCTCGCGCAGCTACCCGAGCAGAGCATCGTGCGCACGCGCGCTCTGGACCGAGAGCTGCTGACCTGGGAGCTCGAGCACTTTCGGGAGTGGGGAGTGCAAGCGCTCGGCACGAGCTTGAGCTCCGCCGAAGAGGCCTGCTTCGAGCGCGCAGCGAGCTGGGTGGTCGAGACCATCCTCGGGCTCGAGCAGGGCTTCGTGCATCGCGACTATCAGAGTCGCAATCTACTGGCGCTCGCCGACGGCAGTGTGGGCTGGATCGACTTTCAGGACGCGCTCTTGGGGCCCCGCGCCTACGACCTGGTGGCGCTGCTGCGTGACAGTTACCAGTCCTTCGATGAAGAGTTCGTGTCGGCGCGGCTCCGGGAGTACTGCGCGGCGCGCGAGCTCGGCCCGCTCGAGGCGCAAGCCGTGGCCTTCGAGCTCGACGTGATCACGCTGCAGCGCAAGCTGAAGGACGCCGGACGCTTCGTGTTCTTCGAACGCACGCGCGGCGATTCGAGCTACCTGCGCTACTTCGTGCCCAGCCTCGAGCTGGTGCTGGGCGCCCTGGCGCGACTGACGCAGCGAGCGGAGCTTGCGGGACTCTCGGACATCGTGCTGCGTCAGATCGAAATCGGTCGCAGTCGGGGTATGCTGGGCGCATGAAGAGCCTGTCGGGTCTCGTCGTCGCGTCTGCCGTGTTCGTCGTCACCAGCTCGGCGTTGGCGCAGGAGCCCGCTCCGCCGCCCGCGCCGCTGCCTGCGCAAGAGCCCCCTGCCACCCAAAGCAACCTCGAGTCCGGAGGCGTGAAGCCGCCGGAGGCGATCGACCCGGCGCAGCCGCCCCCTCCCACGACGGAGCCGACGCCGGAGAAGGAGCTCGAGGAAGCCGACAAGGAGGACTCGGGTCGCGGCCTGGAATGGTTCTGGCTCAACGGTGAGGTTGGCGTGCAGCACGTGGGGCTCGACACCTTCAAGGAGTCTGGCCTGGTCGATCCGACCGAGATCGAAAGCACGCAGACGGGCGTGCTCTTCGGAGCGGGCGTCGGCGTCCGGCTCTTGATATTCACCGCCGGCGTGCGCTTTCGCATGGCCTCGTTCGAGGATTTCAAGATGTGGACGCTCGATGCCGAGGGCGGCGTGCACATCCCGCTCGGCAGCCTCGAGCCATACGCGAACCTGGCCGTCGGCTACGCCTCGCTCGGCTCCTTCTCGACCGACTCCGTCAATTCGCCGCGGGGCGCCAACGTGCGCGTGGGCCTGGGGCTCGACTGGTACATCAGCAACACCTTCACGATCGGCGCCAACGCCAGCGGTGACGTGCTGTTTCTGGCCAGGCCCGGCAGCGGTGACGCGACGAGCGCGGTTTACGCCGAGGACGGCTCCAGCATCGGCGGTGGCGTCACCGGAACGGCCGTGGTGGGTCTGCACTTTTGAAGCTGGTCTTCGCGCCGCTCGTCGTGCTGTTCGCGGTGCTGCCGGCGTATTGGGTGTTTCGTCGCGTGAGCGCGCTGGGGCATGCCTCGCGCCGCTTTGCCTCGTTCGCGCTGGCGTTCGGCGCGGCCGTGGCGCTGGTGGCGGTGCTCATCGAGCGCGCGGTGCTGAGCTTCACGGTGCTGTCTTTCGAGGCGCGCGTCTCCGGCACCGCCTCGGCGCTGCTCGCCAGCTTCCTGCTCGCGGCGCCGCTCGAGGAGGCGCTCAAGACGCTGGTGGTGTGGCCGCTGTACCGGATGCGTCGCATCGACGGGCCCCGCTTGGGCCTGTGCTACGCGCTGGCGACGGCCGCGGGCTTTGCGGCGGCGCTCGGTCTGGTCAGGCTGCTTTCGGCGCCGTTCGACTGGGTGCTGACGCTGCGCGTGCTGTGCCAGGTGCCGCCGCAGCTGTTCTTCGCCGGCCTGTGGGGCTATGTGCTCGGCGCTCGGCGCGGTCAGAGCGGTAACTGGTTCGCGCTGACCTGGCTCGGCTCGGTGGCGCTGCAGGGGCTCTACCATCATATCGTCTGGGGACGCGGGCCCGGCTTCCTGATCGCGGTCGTGCCGCTGCTCGGGTTCATGGCGCTGGGGGCGGCTTCGGTGCTGCGCGAGGTCAATCCCGAACGCCGCGTGCTGGCCAAGCTTCACCTGCCCGAGCCGCCGCGACTCAGCCTGGTCACCGAGGCGCTGAGCCCGGGCGATCAACCGCTGATGCTGCGCTGGGTGGTGCTCGGGGCCTTCGTCAACGTGGGGCTAATGTTCACGCTGCTCGTCGGCGCGATCGCGCTCGGTCACCGCCTGGGCGTGGATTTCTCGACCGCCGACGAGAGCGACATGAGCTCCGCCGGGCCGCTGGCGCTGCTGGGCGCTGCGCTCCTCGCTGCGTTTCCGCTCTCCGGCTACCTGGTGGCGCGCGCCAGCTCCAGCCGCGGCGTGCTCGAGCCTGCGCTGGCCGCTGCCATCGCGCTGGCATCCATCGTGGCCATCCTGACGCTGGTAGCGCCGCTCGGCGTGCTGTTCGCCCTTGCCGTCGCACCCCTGGCCTTCGGTCTAGCCTGCGGCGGCGCCTGGATCGGCCTGGAGCGCTAGCTCACGAGTGGGCTGCCAACCCGCAGCTCCCCTCGCAGAAACTCCCGTGCCGGCCCCAGGCCACTCTGGGCGCTCCCAGATTTAACAGGGAGATCGGGAGATCGGGAGTCGTGCGAGATTTTTGGGGCGCCTCGCTGCTACTACGCTTGCGTCGCTTCGTGCCATCCAGTCGTACAAGGCGTTACGGCGCGGAAGAGTGCAACGCAAGGACCCCATCAACGTGGCGCCCCAACCTGCTCGCTCGCAGAACTCCCGAACTCCCGATCTCCCTGTAAAAAAATCGTGTGGCGGCGTTCAGTGGGGTTGGGTGGCTTTCCACTTGGCGTAGGTGCCGCTGCTGAGCAGCTCGTCGGGCGGTAGAGGTTCGAGCGCAGCGGCGTCGGTTTCGGGGTCGTAGTCGGGGGCTAGCAGTCGACGCAGGTCGAA
>DATDEV010000331.1:0-2412 GCA_036522995.1 Polyangiaceae bacterium | reverse complement strand
TACAGGTTGGTGATGGTGGCGCGCCCGAGAGGCTTGATCGCGACCTCGGGCAGCAGCTCGGTGAACGAGACGATGCGCAGCTCGGGCAGCTCGGGCTCGAGCAGCTTACGCACGTAGCGGCGGATGTCCGGCTGCGTGAGCAGCACCTGAGGCGTGACGCCGGCTGCATGCTGGGACACGGCGCGCTTGACGGCGGCGATGATGTCGCGGCTCGCGACGGGGGCGAGGGCGAGAAAGCTGCCCGCGGACGTGCGCGTGATGGCGCCGCGCACTGCTTCCTCGATGTGCCCCTCCAGCAGCAACACCGGCAGCTCGCGGGCCCCGCGCGTGAGCGAGTGGGTGAGGGGGCGGCGCAGTTGTAGGCGCACGAACTCGGCCAGAGTGAGCGGGTCCTTCTCGGCAGCGCCGACCAGCGCCAGGGCCTCCAGGATGGCGCGCAGGTCGCGCACGCTGACGCGCTCTTCCACCAAACGCCGCAGAATATCGGTCAGCTGCACCAGATTGATGGGCTTGGGCACGACCTGCCGCACGCTGGCGGGCGCGATCTGCTCCAGCTCGTCGAGCAGGCTCTGTGTCTCCGACAGGCCCAGGAAGTCTTGGGCGCGGCGCTCGAGCGTGGGCAGGAGCTCGACCAGCAGTCGCTCGGCCAGCTCGCTGTCGGCCAGCGTGGGCGGCAGCGCTATCAAGAGCGCCGGCAGCTCGTGCAGGGCGAGCAGCGCGTGGCGCGCCGGCAGCGTGTCCGACACTGACAAACGCCCGGGGGGCAGCGGCACGCCTCGCTCGCGAAACAAGATCTCGCGGCTGGCACCGAGCGCTGCCCGCAGCCCTGCGCGGCGCACCTCGGCGCCGCGCACGTCGTCCTCGAGCAGCGGCTCCAGGTCCTTGGAGACCTCGACCGACCACGGGATCACCAGCGGCACGAAGCGCGGCTGCGCTTCGTGGCCGCCGGCGCGGCGCTGAATCGGCTCCGGCTGAGCGCGGTCTTGCTCGCTGCGCAGGCCCTGTTGCCGGGCACGCGAGGCGAGCAGCATGAGCACCCCGATGACCAGGAACGGCAGGCCGGGCAGGCCCGGTACGATGGCCAGCCCCAGCACGAAAAAGCTGCCCACCCGCAGCGCCTGCGGCTGGCCGAAGATCTGCGAGGCCAGCTCGGCGCCGAGCGGTGTTTCAGCCTCCTCGCTGGCGACGCGCGTGACCAGCACGCCGGCGGCCGTAGCCATGATCAGCGCCGGAATTTGCGTGACCAGGCCGTCGCCGATGGTCAAAAGCCCGTAGCGCTTCAGCGCCTTGGCGAGCTCCATGTCGCGCTGACCGACACCGATGGCGAGCCCACCCAAGATGTTGACGACGGTGATGATGAGCGAGGCGATGACGTCGCCCTTCACGAACTTCATCGCGCCGTCCATGGCGCCGTAGAACTGGCTCTCGCGCAGCAGCGTGCGGCGCCGGCGCCGCGCTTCGCTGCCGTCGATGCCGCCAGAGCGCAGCTCGGCGTCGATCGCCATTTGCTTGCCGGGCATGGCGTCGAGAGTGAAGCGGGCGCCCACTTCGGCGACGCGTTCGCTGCCCTTGGCGATGACCACGAATTGGATGATGGTCAGGATCAGAAAGATCACCCCGCCCACCACGTAATTGCCGCGCACCACGAACTGCCCGAAGGCGCGGATCACCTCGCCCGCGTCGGCCTGGAGCAGGATCAGGCGCGTGGAGGAGACGTTGAGAGCTAGACGAAAAAGCGTCGTGAGCAGCAGCAAGCTTGGAAATGCGGCGATCTTGAGCGCGTCGCCGACGTAGAGCGCGACCAGCAGCACCGCGACCGACAGCGCCAGGTTCGAGGCGATCAACAGATCGAGCAGCCACGTCGGCAGCGGTACGACCATCAGGCCGACGATCGCGATCACGAAGCCGGCGAGCGCTGCGTTGGCAACGCCGAGCCGCGGCCGCTTGCTGCGAACGCCCAACCCCTGGGGCAAAGTTTGAGCTTGCGCCATCGCGGGGGAAGTAACTCGGCTACTGCTGCGCGCAAACGCCCAACAAGCCCGACGTCGTCGGGGGCGGGGCCCCAACGACCCCGCGACAGTCAGCTGGGCGCCGGACGTCGTTGGGGGCGGGGCCCCAACGACCCCGCGACAGTCAGCTGGGCGCCGTGAACACCCCGAGCACGCCCGTATACAGCTGGAGCGCCGGCTTGCCGCCGACCTCCGAGACTTCGAAGGAGGACTGCATGCCCGCCAGCGGCAGCTCGCCCAGACGCGCTTTGAGAATCTTGAGGTCGACGTCGCGTTGGCCGTACAGGCTCGAGCCGCGGCCGGCGCAGTTCAGATAAATGCCGAAGCGCGGCGCTGCGCCGTTGGCTTCGCGGACCAGCTCGCGCACGGCGGTTTGCAGATCCTCGCGGGCAGCCTTGGCATC
>DATDEV010000330.1:0-3260 GCA_036522995.1 Polyangiaceae bacterium | reverse complement strand
AGCACGACATTCTCGACGGCCTGGCAGCTACGCTGCTGTGAGTGCCAAGCCCGAGCTTTGCCCGCCGTCGAGGTGGTCGAAGGGTTCGGCTCACCGGTCGAGCGAGATGCCCTTCGACAGTAGCTTGGGATAACGGCTCGCGCCCGCGCCCGGAAAGGGGCTAGAATGCCGCCATGGTAGAGGAAAAGTCGGGCTCGAAACCGGTGGCTTGGGGTGTGCTGGGCGCGAGTCAGTTTGCGCTGATGGCTGCGCTGCCCGCCATGGGCCAAGCACCGCTCGCCCAGCTGCGCGCTGTCGCCTCGCGTTCGCTCGACAAGGCCAAGCAGGCAGCCGCGCAGGCCGGTGCGCCGATCGCGTACGGCAGCTACGAGGAGCTGCTGGCCGATCCCGAAATCGAAGCCGTCTACAATCCACTGGCCAACCATCTGCACGTACAGTGGTCGATCAAGGCGGCGCGCGCGGGAAAGCACGTGCTGTGCGAAAAGCCACTGGGCATGAACGTGGGCGAGACGGAGGAGCTGGCCGCCGTGCAGCGCGAAACAGGCAAGCTCATCGCCGAGGCGTTCATGGTTCGCTACCACCCGCAATGGGACAAGGTGGTCGAGCTGGTGAAGAGCGGCCGCATCGGTCAATTGCGCGCTGTGCAAACGGCGTTTTCTTACAGCAACACCGACCTCGAAAACATCCGCAATCAGAAGGATGTAGGCGGCGGCGCGCTCTACGACATCGGCGGCTACGCCATCAACACCGCGCGCCTGATCTTCGGCAGCGAACCGCAGCGTGCGGTCGGCGTGTGCGATTGGGATCCGGACAGCCAGTGCGACCGACTCAGCTCCGCTATCCTGGACTTCGGGACTGGCCAGTGCACGTTCGTGGTCGGCACGCAGCACGTGCCCTACCAGCGGGTGCACGTGTTCGGCACCAAGGGCCACATCGAGATCGAAATTCCGTTCAACGCGCCCCACGATCGCGGCTGCAAAATCCATGTCGACGAGGGTTTCGTCGGCGCTGCAGACTTTACCGTCGAAACGAGCTCCGACGACCGCCGTGAAACTTTGCTGCTCCCGGCTGCGAACCACTACACCGTGCAATGGCAATGCTTCTCGCAGGCCATCCGCGGCGGCGCCCCCGTCCGCAACGACCTGCAGAGCGCGCTCGCCAACGCGCGCGTCATCGACGCCATCTTCCGCTCCGCGCGCTCGCAGCGCTGGGAAGCCATATAAGGCTCGCGGGGGGGTGGGTGAAGGTGGCGTGATAGCCGCCCAGTCGCCAAGTCATTGGTAGCGCCCGCTGCGCTATCCGCCGAATTCCAGGCCGACCGTGAAGCGGTACTGGGCGTACATGAACGGCACGCCCACGACGTTCGGTATCGGGATGGCGATGTACGTCGGATCGAAGGTTACGTACAGGCCCCGGGCGGCTTTCCATTCGACACCCAAGAAGCTGAGGCCAATGTAGGGGCCCATGCTGTACTGGTCGGCGCCCACCAGGTCGAACAGCAACATGGACGCACCGAGCGCGAGCTGGCTGCGAATGTTGACGTCTGCCCATTTCTGCTGAAAGCGGCGGATCAGGCTCACGTAAGCATTTGCCGAGCCCATGCGCACGTTGGTCGGTGTCAGCGAGACGTACGGGTTCCACTCGCCGTCTAAACCGACCATCCATTTGCGGGTGAACTGGTAGCGCAGCCCGAGCCCAGCGACCAAAGCCGTGTTGTCGTAGGCGGCCGCCCCGGAGACTCGCCCAAACCAGGCGCCAGCCTTGTCGACTTTGCCCGGCATCGCCGCGCTACTCTCACCGGCGAGCGCCTTGGCGGGCGAATCGATCGGCCCCGTGCTGCTGTCGGCTCGAGCCGGCGACGCTACGCCGAGCAGCAGCAGCAACGCGGCGACTGGGGCGAGCCAGCGCGCGCGCCGCCCACGCCAGAACGCCCACGCTCCCGCAGCCATCAGCCAGCCAAGGCCCGCGCCTGAGCCGGGAGCACGCGACGTGTGACAGCCGAGAGTTGGGGAGCCGTACTGCGTTTCTGCTGCATCGCACCAGCCGTTCTCCGCACTGCAGTCGGCCTGTTCGTCGTAAGCGAGGTAGTCGTCCAGCACGCCTTCGATGGCGCGCTCCTTACCAGCGATGTCGAGCTTCGGATCCAGGGTCGCGAGCAAAGCCATGCTACTTGCCTCCTTGGCGAGCTCCAGGCGCTCGCTACGCAATTCATCGAGATTCGAGCATTCGTCCAGCTCCGATGCGTGCGGCGGGCCGTCGACCGCGGGGTCCAACGTGTCCTGCGTGTACTCCAAGAAATTGAGGACGACGCGAATCTTGCCCGGCTCATCGGGGTTGCGAAAAGTATGGGTGAAGCTGTCCTGAATCGCGTGTAGCGCGCGCCCCGCCTGCAGGAAGAAGCGCGGCACCGAGACGTCGATCTGGTCGCGAATCGCCAGCGTGACGCGTAGATTGTCTCGCTTGTGACCATCTGGCGCGCCTGCCTCGTCCAGGCCATCGATCGCCGCGAGCAGCTTGCCAGCAATGAACTCGCGACATGCCTCGACGGCCAGCCGCGAGCCATCCGGCTCGTCGTGCTCTGCCGCGCGCAAGCAGTGCTCGGCCTGCAGCTTGGGGTCCGAGGCGGCAATCGGGATCTCTTGTAGGTCGTTCGGCCCGTGTTCTTTGATGTCGTTGTCGCGCACGCCCAGCAGCAGCGTCGCGCCGCCGATGTTCGAGAAATCGTCGGGCACCGAGAACGGCACGTCGGCGATCAACGCCTCGTCATCGCCACTCGATGGCAGTGGCGACGCCAATTCGGGTAGCGTTTCGACCGCTCGACGCCACGCCGCTATCGTGATTTCCTCGTGGCACGAGGGAGTTCCGCGCGTCTCGATCGGATAGGCGTGAGCCGTGCTGGTGATAGCGAGCGCGCTGCAAGCGACACCGATTTGCCACAACCTGGACAAACCTGTCGGGCGGGAGTCGCTCGAACGTACTGATCTGGTGGACACAACGAGCTTACCAGCAAGACCCATGCCTCCGTCGCAGCGTGCGGCCCGAGTTGTGTACGAAACGCCTGGAACCAGTCTTCCGGGACGTTGATGCTAGCATCGGCAAGCTTGGCGCTTGCTCAGCTCGGCCGGGCCCGAGGCTTCTTCGTCGTGCTGGCGCGCCGGTCGCAACTGCTTCGTCATGCACGGCGCCAAAGCGCCGGGCGTTACGGCTTGAGCCTGGGCTTGCCGTAGGCGGCGCGGTGGTGTGCTCCGCGTGACGCTCAG
>DATDEV010000329.1:0-8357 GCA_036522995.1 Polyangiaceae bacterium | reverse complement strand
CAACTCCCAGAGTCGGTCGGTCGGTCCGGTGTCGCCGCTGTACGCGATGGTCGCGTCCGGCCCTTGGACGATGAAGCCCGAGGTGTCGATCGTGTGACTCACGCTGATGGCGCGGACCTGGTAGCCGGCGACGTCGGTCGGCTTTTCGGGCTTGAGCTCCTGGAAGCGGATCGTCGGGCGGGTTTTGCTCGGGATGGTCGAGAAATCCGGCCACAAGTGATTGTTGAAGAAATGCTTCTTGAGCGCGGCAATTGTTGCCTTATTCGCTGCCACGATCAGTGGCTCGCAGTCGGCCTGGCAGCGGTTGTCCGCGATGGTGGCCAGGTCGCGAATGTGGTCCAGATGGGCGTGGCTGACGATGGCAGCCTGGAGCCGGTACTGGGCGCTCAGGTCGAGCCCGCTCGTCAGCGACCCGGCATCGATCGCGAGGCGCTCGTCCAGGACGAAGGCGCTCGTGCGGTGCTTGGGGGTCTCGCCGCCGTGGCAGCCGACTACTCGGAGCTCCATCCGTTCCTTCGGCGGGGCGCTCGCATTCAGCCTTCAACATAGCCCGGTTGCTAGCCTTCTGCCAAAACTGCAAATCGAGTCGGCCGGCGATCCGACTGCCCCCGTGCCGAAAACGTTGCAAACTGCTTGCGCTCCACCACTTTTGAGGATAGTTAGCCCCGGCCTCGCCTCGACCCCCGACCCACGCTACTCTCTCGAACGCAGGCTAACCTCCGAACTTAATTGGGGGATCGTCTAACGGCAGGACGCAAGATTCTGGCTCTTGCTATCTAGGTTCGAATCCTAGTCCCCCAGCAACTCTTTCGATAAAAATGCGAGCATCCGGCTCGCACGGCTCCATCGTCTAGCGGTTAGGACACTGGCCTCTCACGCCGGTAACGCGAGTTCGATTCTCGCTGGAGTCACCCGACACTCTGTCTCGTGGTCGTTGGGGTGCCGCCCCCCAACGACCCAATACTTACTCGGACCAGTTTGGGCCGCAAATGCGGGAAGTTTTGACTTCGCTTCCCTGTCGGCCGGGATAACATCAGGTTGGAATGAGGACGATCACCCCTCGCGCGACCCCGGTTGTTCGCGCCCCGCCTCCGAGCGTGCCCCCGCCGTCCGAGTCGCTGCGCGAACCTCAACCGCTGCGGTCGCCCGTCAGCATCATCACCCCAGTAAGTGAAGTGGAGCTGCACGAGGGCTCGCTCCTGATCGGACGCCTGCCCGAATGCGACGTCATGATCGACGATGCACTGGTCTCGCGCATGCACGCCCGGGTCAGCGTGCGAGACGACTCGGTGGTCGCCGAGGATCTGCATAGTACCAACGGCGTCTATGTGAACGGTGTGCGCATCACCCACAGCGCCCTACTTCGCGAAGGCGACCGCTTACTGATCGGCACGACGGAGGTGTCTCTTTTCGAAGCCCGTCCGGATGCACGGCTCGCCCCGCTGCGTCCGCGTCGCGACCTGGAGAAGCGCCCGAGTCCGGCGCCGGTCATTCGGGCAGCGTCGCGGGTCCCGGCGCCCACCACCCTGCCCGCTCGCGGTCGCGACTCTTTCGGCCGACTGGAGCTGCACCTCGACGAGCTGACCATCGAATCGCGCTCCGCGTCGAGCCGTGAGCTCGGACTGCCGCACGACGGCCCACCGTCGGCGCGTTCGGCCGATCTGCGCTCCATCCGTAGCCGAGCGGCCAACGTGCCTTCCACGGCGCGAGCCGACGCGCTGGAAGTGATCGGCGCGCTCGCCGAACGCCTCGCCGGCAGCGGCAATCTGGACGAGGCCAGGCGCGTGCTCTCGTCGCACCTCAAGCGCATCCTGCAGGGCGCGACTGCCGGCCTTACGGTGCCGGAGGACGTGTGCTCGATGGCGTCGCGGCACGCGCTCTCGCTGGCGCGCTGGACGTCCCTGTCGACCTGGATCGACTACGTCGTCGAGCTCCATCTGGTAGCGCGGCGCGCGATGAGCTCGAGCACGTTCGGCGACTTCGAGAGCGCCGTGCTGTCGGTCGGCGACTTCGATCGCCAGCTGTTCGGCTACTACGTCGAAAGTCTGCGCGACGAGCACGCGCTGCTGACCGCCGAAGAGCAACGCGTGCTCGAGCGTCTCGAGCGTCTGAACGCGCTCTGACTAGGCCTTCTTGAAGGTTCGTGCGAGCAGCTCGCCGGCGAGCAGGCCGGCCCCGCCGCCCACGAACAGGCCCACGAAGAACGCGCCCAAGACGCGGGCGAAGATGTCGCGGCCGTCGTGCGTGGATACATAAGTGGCAAACACGGCAGCCATGCCGATGAACGCGGCGAAGCGGGGCTTATTGCTGCGCCGCGCCTCCAGCGTGTGCACGGCGAGCGCCGCCGCCGCGGCGCCGTAGAGCGCGTAGCGTGAAAAGGGCACCAGCGGCTGGAGGGCGCTCACCCGAAAGATGCCGCTCAGCACGCAGAGCTCGGCAGCGGCGATGGTGAGCCAGCCCACGACCGCGGCGGCGCGCTCGAGCCGCAGGTCGGTGCCGTCGAGCCGCTTCATGGCCATCAGGACAGGTACGAGCGGGATCGCGAGCGCCAGCCCCCGAGCCACCAGTGGCCGCGCGGCATCCAGCTTGGCGCCGCCGATCGTGAGCACGAGCGCGGCCATGATCCACGGCAGGTAGGAGCGCCCCGACCCTTCCTCGCTCATGGCACGGCGCGTAGCGACCAGGGTTTGGGGCCGTCGGGAGAGCGGCTCTCCTTCAGCCACTGAAATACGGCCTCCGCCCAGGCCTCGCGGCCTTGGGCGTTGGGGTGGATGTGGTCGGGGCCACGCGGCAAGTCCTTCACGAGTGCGGACGAATCGAGCACCCGGCAAGGGGTCGCGTTGTCCTTGATCACCTGCATCAACCCGGTGTCTTGCTTCCACAGCGGCGGCAGGATCCAGACGCACGGCCGATCGCCCACCTTTTGCACCAGGCGTTTGACGGCGCCCGCGCGCTGCGCCGGGTCGGGGATTTCGAGCTCGTTGGCGCCGAGCGTGACCAGCACCAGGTCGGGTTTGTAGTCGGCAATGAGCTTGGGCAGGTCGGGTCCGAAGGCCCAAGTCGGGACGTAGCTGGCAGTCTTGTATTCGAGCGACGTGCGAACGCCGGCAGCCTTGAGGCGCTTGCCCAGCTCGATGCCGAGGGCGGCCGCAAACGAGTCGCCGACCTGCAGTACCCGGGTTCCGGCGGGAAGCTCGGCGGACGCCGACGCCGAGGGCGCCGCCGCTGGCGCTGAGGCGGGCGACGCGGGGACGCCTGGCAGACCCGCGCTGGCTGCCGGGGCAGGCTCAGCGGCGGGCGACGCGGGCGCGGCAGGCGCAGTGGGAGCAGCAGGCGCAGTTGCAGGGCTCGGCGGAGACGGGTTGGAGCAAGCGGCGATCAGGGGCAGCAGGTAGAATTGAAGCCCACGCCAACGTCTCGATTTTTGCATCCTGCGCTCCGGCTCACCAAGTTGCGCCCGCGGTGAGTGCCGCCGAAGTAGCGGAACGCCTGGGGGCGGTCACGGAAATTCTTCTGACAATCCGCGTCGAGCTCCGGCGACCGCGAGCGCGTCACACCAGCCTTCTCGGCGTCCACGTCCAGGCCCGGTTTGGCTGCTTCGCCCTCCAGAACGCAGCCGTGGCCAGCAGCCTCGACGCGGCCCTCGCGACAGCGCGGCTCGCCTGGCTTGGCGCAGCGCACGCCGTTCCAGACCCGCGGCGCCTCGCACTCACGCAGTAGTACGCCGGGCAAGCAGCCCCCCTGTTCGGCCTTGCCGAATGGACAGCTGACCCCTGCCGGCGAGAGCGCGCAGCGAAAGCCCAAATGAGAGCCCGAAAAGCCAGCCCGGTCGCGGTTACGCAGCCGCGTGTGCAGCCATTTCTCGAAGCGACGTGACCAGCTGCCGCCTCGATACACGCGCGCCGAGCCGCTCTGCGGCGGCCAGGGGTACGGCCCGTAGTAGTCGTCCACCCACTCCCAAACGTTGCCGGTCATGTCGAACAGCCCAAAGGCGCCGGCTGGGAAGCTCTTCACCGGACAGCTGTGAGGCTGCTTCCAGCAGGTGCGACCGTCGGGCAGCTCGTTGCCCCACGAGTACTCGAGGTAACGCTCGCCTCCCCGTGCGGCCGCCTCCCATTCGGCTTCGCTCGGCAAGCGCTCGCCATGCGCCGCGCAAAATTGGCTTGCCTGGTCCCAGCTCACGCAGTTGATCGGGTGCTCGTCGCGATCCGGGTAACGGAAGTTGCAGTGGAATTGCTTGTCGATCGGCTTGGTGCAGCGTCCTTTTTCAACGCACTCTCGATAGCGAGCCACCGTGACCTCGGTCTCGTCGAGGCAGTAAGGGGCCAGCTCGGTGCGAAAGCGCGGGCTCTCGTCCTCGGCGTAGTGCTCCTTCGGGTCCGAGCCGATCCAGAGCTGGCCCACCGTGACCAGCTGCTTGCCGGCGGGGCAGCTCGGAGCGCGGTCAGCGGGCGCGGCACTCGCAAGCGGCGCGGCGCTCGCGGCGGCTGGCGAGCTCGAAGCAGCCGGCGCCGCCGGGCCTGCGACCGCTGGCTCTTCACGCGCACGACACGCGAGCGCCAGCGCACAAACGGCCACCAAACCGAGCGCCCAGCGGCGTGGATGCAGTTTCACGAGCAACACGGAAAGCCGCCCGGCTATAGCATTGGCCATGCATCGCCGCGCGTTCTTGCTGAGCGCCGCCGCCGTTTCGAGCGGCGCCTCGGCGTGCGCTCACGGTGAGGCGCCGCCCGGCCGCGTGAGCGTCCCGTTCTGGTTCATGTACGGCGGGCGCAATCGCGCAACGCTCGAGACGCTCGTCGCTCGCTTCAACGCCGCGCAGAGCGAGGTCTGGGTGCGGCCGGTATTCCAGGGCGACTACTTCGAGGGGCTCGCCAAGCTCCGCACGGCCCTGGCTGCAGGCGCCGCGCCACCGCTCAGCCACGTGGTGGGCGAGGTCGTGCCGTATCTGGCGGAAGCGGGCGTGCTCGAAGCGCTGGACGACTACCCCGGGGCCCGCACGCTGCCGCTGGTGCCAGCCCTCGGGCAAGCGGGCTCCTTTCGAGGAGGCGCCGAGAGACCGCTCGTGGTCGTGCCCTTCAACCGTTCCACACCGATCGCCTACGTCAATCGACGGCTGTTCGAGGCGCGCCAGCTGCCCGAGCCGCGCAGCTGGGAAGAGCTGGAGCAGGCGGCGCGCGAGCTGACTCAGCCGGGTCGCTTCGGCTTCGGCTGCCCCATCGACTGGTGGTATTGGGCAGCGCTCGTCGGCCAAGCTGGCGGCGAGGTGGTCGAGGCCGACGGACGCATCTCGCTGGGCGGAGCGGCCGGGGTGCAAGCGCTCGCCTTCTGGCAGCGGCTGGTGCGCCAGGGACTCATGAAGCCCCCGCCGGGTCGTGACTACAACGCCTGGGAGCAGCTGAGTCAGGACTTTCTGGCGGAGCGGGTGGCCATGATCTGGAGCTCGACCGCGTTCGTGCGCTACCTGGAAGAGACGGCCGACTTTCCGATCGCCTGCCTGCCGCTGCCGCGCGGCAAGCGGGCCGCGGTACCGACCGGCGGGACCCACTTCGTGCTGTTCAAGAGCGCTCCGAGCGAGCTCAAGCTCGCGGCGTGGCGCTTCGTGCTCTTCTTGCTCGAGCCCAGCGCGGCGGCGTTCTGGTCGAGCGAAACGGGCTACCTGCCGGTGACGTCGCCGGCGGCTTCGGCGCTCGAAACGAGTGGCTTTTACGCCAAGCATCCCAACTATCGCGTCGCCTTCGATCAGCTGGCGGCGGCCCAACCTTGGCCGTGGTCCAAAGGCCTGTTTCGCATTCAGCGCGAGCTCGTCCAGCCGCGTCTGGAAGCGGCCGTGCTCGAAGAGCGCGATCCGGAGCAAGTCCTGGGTGAGGCCCGCGCGCTAGCGCGGGAGAACGACCTGTGAGGCCGGCCCGACGCGCAGAGCCCTGGCTGCTGCTGACGCCGATGCTGCTGATGCTCGGCGTCTTCTTCGTCTACCCACTGCTGTCGGCACTCCACATCAGCTTTTTCGAGTGGGATCTGCTGACGCCGCCGCGCTTCGTCGGGCTGCACAACTACGCGGCCATCTGGCGTTCGGGTGAGCTGCTGGCCTCGCTTGGCACCACGCTGCTCATCAGCGGGCTGGTGGTAGCGGCCTCGCTCGGGCTCGGCTTGGTGCTGGCCCTGGCCGTGCATCGCCCGGGCCGGATCGCCGCACTGGCCCGAGGCGCGGTTTTCAGCGCCTACGTCGTTTCATGGGTCAGCGTCGGGCTGCTCTTTCTGTGGATCTTCGACGCCGACGCCGGCGTCGTGAATCGCGCGCTGGTGGCGCTCGGCGCCTCGCCCGTCAAGTGGCTCACCAGCACGAGCGTGGCCCCCGTCACCATCGCGCTGATCGTGATCTGGAAGGTGACCGGCTACGCCATGGTGGTCTTCCTGTCGGGCCTGAGCGCCCTGCCCCCCGAGCTGGGCGAGGCGGCGGCTCTCGACGGCGCGGGGCCATTCGGGCGCCTGCGGCACGTCACGTTGCCGCTGCTGCGGCCGACAGCTGCCTTCGTCGCTACCACCAGCCTGATCGCGAGCTTTCAGCTGTTCGACGTGGTGCGCCTGCTCACCCAGGGCGGCCCGGTTCGTTCCACCACCGTGCTCGTGTATGCCATCTACGAGCAGCTGTTTCGCGACCTGCGCGTGGGGCGGGCAAGCGCGCTGGTGGTCGTGTTCTTCGTGCTCTTGGCGGGGCTAACCTGGCTCAAGCTCAAGGCTTTCCGGGCTGCGGAGCCGACATGATCGGCGAACGACGCCTGGGCAACATCGCGCTCGGCTTGGCGCTGCTCGCAGCGCTGGCCTGGCTGTTTCCCTACGCCTGGATGCTGGTCACCAGCTTCAAAACACCGCAGGAGCTGGTCAGGGCGCCGGCCTCCCTACCAACCTCGCTGCGCCTGGACGCCTACGTCGAGGTGTTCCGAGCCCTGCCGGTCGCTCGCTACCTGGCGCTGACCACCGTGATGGCGCTGTCGATCGCGGCGCTGCAGATCGCGATCGCGCTCCCGGCTGCCTATGCGCTCGCCAAGCTCGACTTCAAAGCGCGAGGGCTGGCCTTCGCGCTGCTCATGTCGGCGCTGCTCATCCCGGCGGAGCTTCGCTTCGTTCCGACCTTCACGCTGCTGTCGTCCTTAGGCCTCGTCAACACGTTGCCTGCCCTGGTCTTGCCCTTCGCGGTCAGCGCTTTCGGTACGTTCTTGCTGCGACAAGCGCTGCTTTCGGTGCCCGATTCGCTGATCGAAGCCGCGCGCCTCGACGGCGCCAGCGAGCTGCAGATCGTGTATCGCCTCCTGCCGCCGATCCTGGCGCCCGCGTTGGTCGCGTTCTTCCTGGTCAGCTTCGTGCATCACTGGAACGACTACTTCTGGCCGCTGGTGATGACCGTCGACGACAGCGTGCGCACGTTGCCACTCGGGATTGCGCTGCTGCGCGAGCAGGGCGCGGGCGTCCGCTGGCACATCGTGATGGCGGGCAACGTGCTGCTGAGCGTGCCCGCCTTGGTGCTCTTCGGCTTCACCCAAAAGCACCTGCTGCGCGGCCTCGGCAGCGGCGTCGGCTAGGGCTGGCTGCCCCTACCGCGGCCCACTTGCAGAAGCTCACGTATCGTCTCTCGGTCGTGCCGGGCGGCGCGTCTTGGGCTGCCTCCGTCCTGATCGCTCGTGGCGGAGCCCCTGAATCAACAGGGAGGCGGGGAGGCGGGGTCTGAATTTTGGGGGGTCGAGACGCGAGTTGCCGAGCGGAGACGGCGCAGTCTCTTTGAGCCATCGCACGCTTCGAACCCCAAAAATCTCGCCTCTCCCCGCCTCCCCCGCCTAGGAAGAAACTCAGCCAATGGCTGGCGCCGCCTGGCTGCCCGTTTGCGCGCATCGGCCCACGTCGCCTATGCGACAGAAATTCCTCAATGAAGCCGCGGTAAGCGCCGAGGCTAGTCGGCAAGAGTAGTTGCGACAGCCACGCCTTTACAAGCGGGTGATGTCGCATATGCGACTTGCTGTGCGCGAGGGTTCCGCCTCGCTAATTCATTCAGGTTTTCATGTCGCAAACGCGACATGCGACGGCGCCTCACTAGGCCCTTCCGACTGCCGTTTCATCCCATCAGGGCGGCGGCCGCCGCCATCTCCGACTCCCTGTGAATTCTCGCAGGCTCTCGCTACGACAGCTCAGGCCGGAAGTAGCCCAAGACCTGCGTTGCAGCGCGGCCTGGTGCCGACACGGAAGTTTCTGCCAGGCAGGCTGCAGCTCGGCAGCCCCTGGCCGTGACCGCTAGCTCGGGTCGATCTTGCCGGGGGGCGGGGGTGCGCGGGGCGCGGCCAGCGCGCGCTGCAGCGTGGGCCGCG